>NZ_JNNN01000066.1:0-245844 GCF_000735635.1 Massilia sp. LC238
CATCGTAATGCTCCCGGATTTGCTCACACTGGACTCCAAACGATTCGGAGTCGACAGCATGAGTCATCTAGCAAAAAGCGGACATTTCAACTTTGCTAGATCCGGACATTACAACTTTGCCCTAACAGACCCAACCGATACAAATGTGCTTCAACGAACTGCTGGCCGGAGTCCACGGCGATATCGCGGTCAAGATTTTCAGAGACGACTATCCGACAATGCTGCGCACGGCAGAGCAGGTTGCCCCGCAATTACGAATGGTCGAGGGCTGAAGACGTACAGGTAGAGCAGGTCGAAGGCCGGCCCTTGCTCAGGGTCTAGCCAGATCGCGACGCGATGGAGCGCGTTGGCCTGACCGCGCAGGAAGTCTTCGATACCCTGGCCGCCGCCGTTGCAGGGCGCGAGGCAGGCACGGTGTACGAAGGCGATGGCCGCTTCGATGTCGTGGTCAAGCTGAGTAGCCCTCGGCGAAACGACATCTAGATGCTGCGGCAGATTCCCGTTATAACGCCGAGCGGTAGTTTTGTACCACTGGGCACCGTGGCCTCACTCGAAACGGGTATAGGGCCAAACCAGATCAGCCGCGAGGACGGCAAACGCCGTGTCGTGGTACAGGCAAACGTACAGGGGCGCGACATCGCGGGTGTCGTGGAGGACGCCCAAGCGGCGATTAACGCCAAGGTACAGCGGCCACCAGGCGTTTGACTGGTATGGGGTGGCCAGTTCGAGAACCTTGAGCGCGCACGTCTTCGCTTAGGCATTGTCGTTCCAGCCTGCTTCGCCGACATCATTGGGTTGCTGTACTCTGCAGTCGGGTCTTGGCGCGCGGCTGCGGTCGTCTTTACAGGGGGGGCGCTGGCATTCATCGGCGGTATTGTGGCACTCTGGATGCGAGGTCTACCGTTCTCGATCTCGGCTGCCGTAGGGTTTATCGCTCTTTCGAGGGGGCAGTTTTGAACGGCCTGGTGATGATCGGCGCAATCGATGACTTGGCAAAGACACTTCCAATACGCGAGGCGGTCAGGGCAGGGGCGCTCCGCCGCCTCAGGCCCGTCCTGATGACTGCGCTGGTGGCATCCCTTGGCTTCGTCCCGATGGCACTTGCAAGCGGCGCACGGGCTGAAGTACAACGCCCCCTTGCAACGGTGGTTATCGGTGGCTTGATTTCCACCACGTTGCTCACGTTGTTCGTGCTGCCCTCACTCTACTTACGTGTCTGTAAGCCGAAGCATGTTTTGGATGCTAAAAAAAATTATGCGTCTGCGACTGAATAAAAATTTTTCTATACGCCGTCCAAAAAATTTTTGACGATCGGACCGATACAGATACCCAAGGTGGGGGGTGGGCTTTTCCCCTCCCCCCGGGGAGGGGGGAGCCATATGTGCCGAGCCTTTTCTAGCACCATAAGAACGTTGCTGGATCAAGCTATAGAGCAGCGGACGATCCGGGTGCGCTAGACGCTGCAGTACTCAAAGCCGAAGCAGGAGGCGGTGCCGGTCTTCGGCCGGAGCATGACGTGGTTGATCGTCTATCATTTCGGTTTGACTAAGCAACGAGCCAGTGCCCAACCTTCACCTCCAGCAAGTCCAAGAGAAACATATGCTAGACCGTCGCGCTCAAGGAGGACAAAGCCGAAGGCCGCAACGAGGGTAAGTATCAAGATCAGGACGAGCGCGAGCAACCCATGAGCATGCATGGCTACAGCAGGGTCTAATTTAGGCTTGGGTTTCCGCCGTGTGGCACGCGCAAGGTTGCGCGATGGTGATGCGGAGAGTGGGGGCGTGAGAAGGGCAGTGTGGAAGGGCTTAAGTGGACGTCGGGGGCCATCGCTATCGCCATCACCATCACCGTCGTCGTCTGATCCGCCGCTGGCATCTGCGCCTAGTGCTACCGCCCCTTCGCCGACGCTGGCGACAGCAGATGCTTCTGCTTTTTTCTTTGACGATAACCCCGCATGCGCTGGCTTCTTCTGCCCGTCGCGCGCTACTGCTCGACTCACACAATAATCGGAGTAAATTGACGAGACCGTATCGCGATGAGGCATGTACCGGACTTCGGGATCCCGGCCTAAATTGCCCACAAGAATCACTTTATTGACTGACATAACTTTCCTTTCGGTCGGATTTGTCAGTCAATTTTACTGGTCAAAGGTCGCGATATCCTTCAGCTTCGCAAAAATCATTCATTGCACGACGCCGAACAAAGTGCAGAGAGTGTCATATGGTGCTAACTCGCGGATTCAACTGGTCTCACAATGGTCAAGACGGTCGCCCGAGAAACGCCATAGAGCTTCGCCAACGCGCTCACGCTCTGTTTGTTCGCATAGCCCTGTGCCATGGCCTGTCGCTGCTCAGGTGTCGTTTTGGACGGTCTGCCAAGGGTCTTACCATCAGCCTTTGCCCGTGCGAGTCCGGCCTGGGTTCGCTCAACGATCAGGTCGCGTTCCATCTCTGCGACAGCAGCTAACATCGCCAGCATGAGCTTGCCCGCTGGCGACGTCAGATCCAGCTTGCCGAGCTGGAGCACAACAACCTCAACACCGAGATCGGCCAGCGTTTTTATCGTTGCAAGCACGTCCGGCGCATCTCTACCAAGCCGATCCAATTTGGCCACCACGAGGGTGTCTTTTTTTCTTAATTTGGACAGCATCTCGCTAAACTGCTTGCGCTGGGTTGCATGGGCCTTGCCACTCACTACGTCAGCGAACCAGTACTCAACCGCATATCCTGCGCGCTCGATCTCAAGCCGCTGGTTGTCGGCTGTTTGCTCCGCCGTGGAGACCCGTCCATACCCGAATATCGCCATATACCGCTCCGTTAGATGTTGGAAAACGGTATCAGTATAAATCAACATGTTGATATATTGAATGGCTATTTTTCCAACATTGCAATATCGTTGTGTTGATTGGTGTTGATAAACGATCGGTTTTCAACAGAGTGAACTTAAACCTTTACCCTACTCCTAGCGCATTAAATCTGGCCGAACATTGACAATTTGCAACGGAACTGGTCTATTACTCCGCATTAACCTAAATGGAGTTTGCAAATGGATGGGGCAGAAATCAATCGTATTCGTGACCAATTTCAAGGTGGTCTCTGGCCCCAATTTTTGGAGAGGGTTGACATAGCGGGGCTACGGGGATGGAAGGGCCAATCAGTTCAGTTCAAGTTTCCAGTTGTAGCCCTGGTTGGTGAAAACGGTGCAGGAAAGAGCACTTTACTGAAGGCAGCGGCTGCCGCATACGATAAAACAGGAGATATGGGATATTTCCCTTCCGACTTCTTCTTAGACACGCACTGGGACACGCTGGCCGGAATCACACTGGGATATGTGGTGAAGACCGGCGAGAAAACCACTGAATTCAGTATTCGCAAGCGAACAAAACGATGGAGCTTTCCGGAGAAAAGAATCAGCCGTGGAATTTACTGGTTCGACGTCGCACGCACACTTCCACTAGACGCCACCGCAGGATACGCAAAGGTTGCTCGGTTAGCCGCCGGAGAGATCTCAACAAAAGCCTTGTCTGATGAGTTCAGAGGGCACCTATCTCATGTTCTAAACAGAGACTATACGAATGCGCGCTTCGCTGCACCAGACGTCAGTGAGAAAAGACCTGTTGGACTTTTGCAGCGGGAGTTTGGTGAAATTTCTCAGTTTCACCAAGGAGCTGGGGAAGATACTACCCTCGACCTCATGCGTGCGCTTCAAGAGGTACCGAAAAATGCCTTGGTCATTATTGATGAAGTCGAGGCTTCCCTGCACCCTCGTGCACAACGGCGCTTGATCAACTTCTTGTTGAAGTTGAGCCGGGAGCGCCGTGTGCAAATAATTGTATCGACTCATAGTCCTTACGTTCTTGAAGAATTACCACCCGAGGCAAGGGTGCTCTTACTGCCTACCTCAGAAGGCCCAAGTGTTCTGTATGGTGCAAGTCCGGAATTTGCCCTTACTAAACTGGATGAGATTGTTCATCCAGAAGCATTTTTATATGTTGAAGATCGGTCAGCGGAGGTATGGCTGAGGGAGATCATTGCACGGCATGGGGATGGCGCCGCTATCCTGTCGCGCATCAAGATTTCTTCCGTGGGCCCTGCGAATGTCGTGAAGATGATGGGCGACCTGGCAGCCGGTGGAAAACTGTCACACGCTGGCATTGGGGTGCTGGACGGCGATCAGCCTGAATCGCCAGGGTGCGTTCGGATGCCAGGGACTGACGCACCTGAACGCGTAGTTTTCACAGATCTAAAGCAAAAGAACTGGGGTAGTTTGCACGAACGATTTGGAATCGGTGCTGGCGATCTTCATACCTATTTAGACGACGCTGTAAAGACGCCTGACTTCCATCGTTGGCCCGCCTACGTCGGCGACAGGGTTGTAAAGAGTTCCGCAAGTGTATGGGAAACGATGGCAACTGAATGGTGTCGACTTTGCCTCACTGCCGAGGACCGTGACAGGATTATTGCGGCAATTGCTACTGTGTTACCGGGAGGTGTATGAAAAAGACCGACCCTCGTTATTGAAGTTCAACACTTTGCGGGCCGGCTTCGTGGATTGATTGGCTCGTCTCTTACGCAATACCGGTTGCACTCAGTGGAGAGGATGACCTACTCAAGATGATCTCGCTGTAGCCATGCTCGTATAGCTTGATAATGAACTGTCGTTAGCTGCTCCAAGCGAATTGATAGCCGTGCATGTTTGCTACGCCACTTATACGGCTGGCGCTCGACAGATTCGCTTGGCGCGGCGCCCATCAAAGACAACAATTTTGAGCGTGCAAACCGCGCCCTCTGAACGGCATTAGCTGCGACGTTTGTCTGGTATCGCAATGCATGACAGTGCCTACAAGCCAATTCACCGCTGCGGTAGTATAAGGATTGAAATTTTCCCTCGTGCGCGCGAGGGCACTTCAGGAGGTGCCTCAACCGGCCTTTTAAGCACTGGACTGTTACGACGTCGACTACCCAAGACCGGCCGCCCACAAAGATTGCTAGGCGCGTCTCGGTGAGCATCGCCACTGCCCGCTCAGCTCCATCGTTGAGAACGACGCGCGCATCGCCTGTGGCTTTCGCTGCCCGCATCAGTTTCGGCAGGTTCACCTCAAACGCATTTTCGAGGATCGGTACTCGAGGTGCCTTTGCTTTTTTCACTCCGTCTACCTAAAACAAAAGCGAACCAGGCACATGCATGCCGGGTTCGCGTGTGAAATGTTGGATCGCTGTTATCGTGCAGCTGCTTGCGGCTGGATCACGAAGGGCCAACCGCGCAGGCGCACAGCGATGTAGCCGTTGAGTGGGCCCAGATGTTGTTCCAGCTGGGCTTTGATCCCCTGCGCGTCGTCGTCATCATCGCAGCGCACGTTGACGGTATCGATAATTACCTCCAGCGCTTGGTGCAAGTCCAGTGCGTCGAAGCCCGCTGGGCTGATCCACGAGAGCTGCCGGAAATTTCCGCGTTCCAGCAAGTGGCCCGTGCCATACACAGCAATGAACTTCTCGATCAGCTGCACGATCATTTCGCGAGGAACGTCCAGGTAATCCGCTTTGAGCGGCCAGCGGCGGTGGAACTCCAAGAGAGCGGTGTTGTGGACCGCAGGCTTCTTAATTTTCATTGTCGTCAACCTTTTATGTAGATTGCTTTCATTGTCGAGGTAGGAGATTTATTCGAGCGGCTTTTTGCAAGAGTGCGCAGGGGTGCAGGGATTGCAGGGGTAAAACTCCACGTCTTTCTGCTAACAGCTTGTTCTGAAACTCAAACTGACTTAGAGTAAAAACATCCCTGCAGATCCCTGCATCCCTGCGCGATCGCTTACTAGGCCTCGCTAATACCCCACAGCACCGTCTTGGTGCGGTTGAGGCCTGCGCGCTTGATGCTCAATCGGTTGCTGATCCGCCCTTCACGCTTCAGCAACCACTGACCGAGACGGCGCGCATCGACACCCCGTTGGTCGCCAGCGATATCTCTCAGCAGATCGGCCCAGCCCTCGGTTCCTGCCGAGCGTTTGATCAGCTCGGCGACAGTGAACTTTCCATTGCGGCCGAACGTGGCCTTCGCCATTTCGAGCACGCCTGCCAAAGCCGCAGCTTCCGGGTCGTTCGCGCTGTCGCGCAGCAAGGCAACTTTAGGATCAACAAAGCCTTTCGTGACACCCTGTTGGGCCAGCCACACGATGGTGGAGCGGACCAGCTTGTTCCAATCGTCCATCGACGCCAGCCCGTCGCAAACAGCTGGGAATCCTGCATTGACGTACCCCTGGATCAGCGTCAGTGCCGCGGTGATCATCGCCAGCCGATTCTGGAGGCAGTAGCCGAGTGGTTCCAAATCGAACTGGCGGCCAGCCACCTTGGAGGAATCGACCTGTGCATCCAGCCGGCAAGTGAAGAATCGGCGATTCAAGTCACCGACCAGTTGCAGGCCGTTCCCAGTCGCGAGGACCAGTAGGCGGTGTTCAGCCTCAGCTTCGCGCGACTCGCCGAGGACGCGGCCTTTGATAGCCGGCGCCGTGGTGACAGCGCACAGGCTGGCCGATTCGATTGCATGCTCGGCATTGTCGAACAGCAGAGTTCCGGCGCCCGCCAGGGCGGAGCTGAACAGGCTTTTCTGCCATTCCTCTTCGTGCGTGATCGGTGCGCTCACCGCCGGCGCAGTGCCGTCATACAAGGCACCGATGCATTGCGCCAGCAACGTCTTTCCGGTGCCCGGCGCCGTAGCGCTGAAACCGAAGCCAGGCGCGGTTCGCAGGCAGCAACGAACCGCTGCAGTCAGCACCGCTGCCAGAACGACAGATTTGTCTGCAGCCGACACGTACGGGAACTGCTGGAATGGCTTCCACAGGGTTTGCAGCGCAGTCCCCAAATCGCTGACCGAAGGTGCCTTACGGATAGCCGGCCACTTGGAGAACTGTTCGCTGATGAGCAGGAGACCCGACTGCTCATCGTAGCCAGGCGCTGCAATGACGCGACCGCTTGCGTCCATGGTCGGGACATCGCGGACAGCAGTCAGGCGTGGCATGCGAGTTTGCGCGGCATTAGCCAGGAGGCCGTTGATGACACCTTGCGGGCATTCGGCGACAACCATCTCCTTCTTTCGTTCATTGAATTGCTCGAATCGGCAGTGGCGATGCACGAAGACCTTCATCCACGTCGCAATGGCTTGGACGATTTTCCCTTCCTCATTGACGCGAACCATGACACCTGCCCGCTCGTACATCTGGCCCGTTTTCTTCAGCAACAAGGCCATGGAGTCCACCATGCGCGGCAATTCGCCTGCGGTTACTTCAATCAATGCCGGTGCGCGCTCCAGACGGTATTTGGTCCCGTGGTGAAGGTGCGAGTACAGGTATGGTTTTCCGCCGCTGCGCAGGTTAACCCATGCAACACGTCCATCAACCTCCGGTTCCAGCGGGTCCGCGAATCGCGTACCGTGCCATTTGTCCGGGTTGTCCAATACGGCACCCACAGTGACCCATTTACGCTCGGCGGTGAGCAATGGAAAGTTGCCCATCAAGGTGCGCTGCGCGGTAGCACGGTCAAGCATCACGCTGATTGCCGCCGAATCGGCATCGACATTCAGGCGCTTCAGCTGCTCGGCCATCATTGGAGCAACCTTCTTGATGTACTCCTCTTTTGCCGTCTGAACGTGGGGAGTCATAGCCGCGCGAGCTGCCGATTTGATCGCCTTCAACTCGACGATCTCGGCCGCCGTCAGCTCCTGCACCTGAGCCGCATCCAACAGGTCGTCCCCAGTAATCTCGCTCTCGTAGGAAGCGCGCGTAATGCCGTTGTTCAGCACCGGCTTGGCGGCGAAGTCGAGGCCTTCCGGTTTCCACACCGACGGATCAATCGGCGCGCGCTCCAGCAACTGACCGGACTTGCTGAGTGCGTAGTAGCCGAAACCGGCCAGCCACAGGCGATCGAAGATTACCTTGCCAATGCGCGGGATCTCGCTTGCCTTGCTGACGATGAGGTAGATGCGCTGGCCAGTAATGCCCCGGCCGTTGACACCGGAAGACGCGCTCGCCCGCCACAGCATGGCAACCTTATTGAGCACCCCATAGCAGCCACGGACAGTCTGCAGCAGTTCCGATGGGGAGAATGCAACCTGATCTTTGGGCGGGTCATAGTCCAGCATCAGGACGCCGGCATCCTCACCGAACTGGAAATTCTCTCGGGTGCGCGTGATAGCACCGGCAGAGGGGCCTTTCACGCTTTGAGCCACCACCACGCCTTCGGCGGTCACGGGGCGGCCGTACGTCACAGCTTGGGTGGGCACCAGGGAGTCGAGGATGGTGTTCAGCGCATCGAGGTCGGGAGCGTGGCGCACTTGGTAGCGGCCGTAGACCAACTTTGCTGCAGCTTGCTTTTGTACGGTGCCACCCTCATCCAGGAAGAAGGTTTTCGTCAGGTTGCCGTTGTCATTGGTCAGGATCGTTACTGCTGCTGCACGCTGTTCGACGCCCGTGGAAGTGGGCGCCACATCAGACGTCACTTCCACTACCGCGGTCGCCATCGAGGCACCGTCGATGACTTCGGGGGGCGTACTCTCAACCACGGCGCTGGGGGATTCAGTGGTCCACATCGTGATTACGCCTCCGGCTCAGCCAGCGACTCGCACGTCGGTGCCGTCCACTTGCCGCCGCCTTCGATGCTGATGGCAGCAACGTTCGACAGGAAGACGCCGTCGAGCTTGTAGCGATTGATAACGTTCAGCACCACGTGCTGGCCGATCCAGTCTGCCGCGTCACTGGTCGTGGACACGCTCTGGCCTTGGAACTTGATCGCGTGGACGGGCAACTCGAACACGCCCTTGAAATAGCCGTGCTGGTGGAAGGCAACCTCGATGGCGACGATGCTGCCTTCCATCGCGACGCTGCTGACGTAGCCAGCGACCACACCCTTGGTTGGCTGGTGGCCGTAGACAGTGCGGAGGAAGGCGACTTGGGCTGCATAGCGTGCCGCAGCGTGCTTCGTTTTTGTGCGCGGGTTTGCTTTGCACACAATGACGGGTGCGCAGTTATCGTCTTGGAACAGGAGGGACGTGATCATGCGTCCCCCTTGTTCAGCAGTTGCTTGATCTGTGCCACCGGCCACGCGAGGCGGCCATTGATGCGGACCGGGCGGATCGGGCCGTCCTCGAAGCATGCCCACTTGCGCAGGGTTTGCGGCTTACGGCCGAGATGGAAGGCAGCTTCTGCCGTGGACACAGCGATGCGCACCTGAGCGTCGAGTGCGGGATACTTTTTGTTCGTGACGTCCGGGCGCTCGCTGAGTGCCATGGGATCGGGGTGGACTACCGTATGTGACGTGTGCATCTGAAGCTCCTTTATGTTGATGCGTGTTTAGGAGCGCTCAGATTCAATTGCCACTGTTTTCAAGCTCGGGGGAATGGCATTTCCCTGATGGTTTTATGCGGGTTACAAGCCAAGTGTGTGGCAGGTGTGTGGCAGGTTGCTATGGCAGGTGCAGCGAGTCAGGGCTGCCTACCTGCCGTATTCAGGTAAGCGTTACCCTAAGCCGAAGAGTCAGCTTTTTAGGGCAGATCCTCCGCCACCTCGTTCCACTTTTCCCGCCACGGCGCCAAAAACTGATGTTCCATGAACATCCTGTTCAGTTTTGATCTCGGGGCGCGATATTTTTCATAAAATCCGGCAGCGAGAATGACGGGGTCCCAAAGTGCAGCGTGGCGACTCCCGGGAGTGCCGCTCACCACCTTTGCCTGGTCCTTGCTGTACAGCCCCTTACCGTTAGCAAGCGCTTTTGCAAGGTCGATGCTGGCGAGACCGGAAAACGCTGTCAGAACCTGAGTTTTCGTAATGCCCAAAGGGGTAGCTTTATTCACTCGGCTACGATTCGCGCTGTTCCCTGCCGACGCCGGCGCCTGGGCCAGCGGAGCTGGCTGGGCACGTTCGCTGCTGGAGGCCTCTCCCAACTGAGCATGGCGCAGGACATCATCCTTTGCCAGTTCTGCAACAGTATGACGTGGCACGACAAACGTAGACTGCGCGGTGACTTGCACTGGCTTGGAGAAGAAATACTCGTTCGACTCTCCCATCCATTCCCCTTGCTCGGTTTCCCAATAGGCGAGCACACGATGGTTGCCTTGGCGAAACGCGGCGATGCTATCCCAAGAGTAGTACGGTTTGTCTCCGCAGCGCCAGGCCGGTCGATCCGTGACAACCTGGGGCCCGGGGCTATAGGCGAGCTCCTCGATCTCGGCTTGCAACAGCGTGACGTATTGAGCACTCACCGAAGGCTCGTCCGTAACGACCAGGCGATCGTCAACATATCGCTTGGACACGATCGACGCATCATATGGCGCAGCCGCGTAGACCGGGAGACGAAGACGAATTACTGCATGGATGACTTCGTCCACGGTCCAAACGCGCTTGGTCAAAGCGCTCAGGATCTGGACGGCCTCGATAATCGAACAAACTTCGCTAATATGCATCTCCACCTCGCGCAACGGGATCAGCACCCTAGCAGTAGCCGAGCAGAGCGTCAACGTTACAACGAGGGGCATAGCGAAAGGTTGTGGCAGTAGGGGGCAACGAGTTATCGGTTGCTGCCTGTGCCTATGCGGCAGATGCTTCCTCATCCTTCCGGAACTCGACGTCGGTCTGCTCCAGCATCCATACCTCAATCTTCGTGTGCCACATACGCAGCAAATCGATTGGCCGGCGGATGTAGTGCTTTTCTGCGATGGCGCTGGGCTTGTGGCCCATGATTTGCGCCACCACACCTGCGGGGCACTCCACCCACTCGCTCAGCGTGCCAAACGAGCGGCGCAAGCCGTGGATCGACACATGCGGCAGCTCAGCCGCATCCAATGCATTGTTATGCGCCTTACGTGGCTCCTGGATGCGTCCGCTGGCAGCGGTTCGGCTGCTGAAAACCCACTCATTCGTGCGGGGCAGGGCATTCAGCAGCGCGGACACATGGGGGGTCAACGGAATCGTCCGGTTGGCCTCTACCTTGTCTTGCAAGATCATCGTGCCCCACTTGAAGTCCACATCTGTCCAGCGCAGCCCAGCCATTTCCTCGCGACGGGCGCCTGTCAGCAGGAGGGCTTGCAGGTAGGCGCTGGCGACAGGGTTCTGGATTTTTCGGACTTGTTCAAACCATGGGGCCAATTGTTCGCGCTGGAGGCAATCCGACTTGGCCGCAGGCTTGGGAAGTTCATCCTTGGCCACGCATGAAGCGCATGCGTTGGGGCTGATTTCGGTCTTATACTCGGCTCGCATGGCGCACCAGTTCAGGAACCCACGTAAGCGAACGAAAGCGTTCATCGCTACGGTAGACCTGTGCGTTTCACCATTTAGCCATTGCCGCACATGTTCGGCATCGATGTCACGCAGAGGACGAGCGAGCACCGAGACCAGCACGCCGGGCAAGGTGGTTTCTCCTTCCCCCTTTTTACGCCCACGGGTCTTTTGACGACCACCCGGATCGACCAGCCTTTGGTGGTCCAGCAGGGTACGGGCGCTCCACCGAGTCTTCCGGGCCGTCATATAGAGGTCCCATGCTTCGCGTGCGGGCGTCTCGGCGCGGCGGCTGGCGTCGCGCTTTGCTGCCTGCTCAGCGACAAGCTCGGCTTTCTGCACTCTCGGGTCGTGCCCGCTGTCGACAAGCACTTTGAGGCGACGCGCCTCCGCTTGGGCGCTGGCGATATCCCATGTCGACGGCGAGCCGATCGTCATGCGAATGGTTTGATTGTTGAGCTTGGCCTGGAAAACGTAGGCCTTGGCTCCACTGGAGACTACGCGTAGACCAAGGCATGGCGCGGTAGCGTCCCACATGAACGCTTGCTTGCTGCTGGGCGGACAAGTGAATCCCTCAACGCGCGCTGCAGTGAATTTAATTTTTGCCATATAGCTGAGTGCCGTGTAACCGCTGTGTAACCCAGCTATGAGTATAGTTGTGTAACGCAATCAACACAAGGTTGATGGGGAAATCATATAAGTTACTGAATTTTATAGTATTTCCATATTTCCGATATGCTGATCAACACATCGATATACACTGAACTTCTCATTCGTAATGCGAAGGTCACCAGTTCGATTCCGGTCAGCGGCACCAGCAAGAGAGAAAAGGCCACATGTGCAAGCATGTGGCCTTTTTCTTTTTGCGCTCGAAATACCTGCTCAGCATCATCTATACTTGCTTGAGTTTGCCAGGGCGTCAATACAATACTACCCGGAGCGCGGGGCATGCTGGTGGCATAGAACGGAGAGTGCGGCCATGAACAAGTTTGAACTTTCGAGAAAAGTAGCGGGCAATAATCTGCGTTCGATGGAGGGCATGCGCGGCTTCGCGGTGTTCCTCGTCTTCCTGGTGCATTACGCGACCCTGGCCGATCCCGCCGGCGAGGTGTGGCTGTCGGGACTGCTGCACAGCATGGGAAACGCCGGCGTGGACCTGTTCTTCGTCCTGAGCGGTTTCCTCATCTACGGCAGCCTGATGGCGCGCAAGCAGGCTTTCCTCCCTTATATGGGGCGGCGCATCCAGCGCATCTATCCCGCCTTCCTCGCCGTCTTCGCCGCCTACTGCGTGCTGTCCTTCGTGTTCCCTGACCAGAGCAAGATCCCGCAGGAGGGCGCGTTCTGGTACCTGCTCCAGAACTTGCTGCTCCTTCCGGGAATGTTGCCGATCGAACCGATGATCACGGTGGCCTGGTCCCTGAGCTACGAGATGTTCTACTACCTGGTGATGCCGGTCGCGGTGCTGTTCCTGCGCCCGCTGGAGGCGAACCGGCGCGTTGCCGTCATCCTGGCGATGGCGATCCTGACCGTCATCTATTGCGTCGCGTTCGGCGGCCACCTGCGCCTGATCATGTTCATGTCGGGGATGCTGCTGCACGAAGCGGTCAAGCGGGGCAGCGCTCCCGGTGGCGTGGTCGGCGCGCTGGCCCTGGTCCTGGGCCTGGCGGTGACCATGCTGCCGGTAGGGGGCAGCATCGAGATCCTCGTCCTGTTCGTCGGCTTCTACCTGTTCTGCCTGCATTGTTTCGTGCAATCGGAGGGCTGGCTGGCCCGGATCTTCACCTGGACGCCGATGCGGCGCCTGGGCAATATGAGCTATTCCTATTATTTGATCCATGGACTGGCGCTCAAGGCCGCGTTCATGGTGCTGCCATCCGGGCGGATGTTCCTTGTCCTCCTGCCTGTGCTGTTCGCATGGACGCTGCTCCCCTCGATGGCCTTGTTCCTGCTAGTGGAACGGCCCCTGTCGCTGGCGCCGGTGAAAGCCGCCCCCATGCCGCCGGTCGTGCCCGGCAAAGCCGGCAGCCCCGGCTAGGCTCGACACGCTCAAGCTGTCCACGAAGTGTCCAGGCTTCCGGATCAGGGTGCTACACGTGCGGGAGCGCCCAGGGAAGGAGCCGTGCTGTGCGGACCCGGCGTCTGGGCCCCGATCAACGGTGCGAACAGGCGCGGGCAAATGCGCATGAACGTGCGGTAGGCCAGGCTCAGGATGGCGATGATCAGCACGGGTGTCGCAATCCAGTAGAGTGGGTAAGGTATGTCGTGACCGAGCTTCTGGTACGCCACCGACGACACCAGCAGCAAAGGCGCATGGGCCAGGAAGATGAAAAAGCTGGCTTTGCTTTGGGACTGCAGCCAGCGGCCCGGCCGGGTATTGTGCAGCAGCGCAGTCGCGGACCAGATGAGGAAAGGGGCGACGAAGCGGAAATAGGTGGTGTTACCGACCTGGAAGTGAACCACGCACGCGCACAGGACAACGAGCAGTCCCAGGCAGGGAAGGGCGTAGCGGTCCAGGGCCAGCAGGTTCCAGTTGCGTGTCGCCGCCATGCCGCCGAGGTAGAACATGATCGGCATGACCTCGCGCAGGATCAGCGTTCCGTCCAGATTATTGAAAGAGATGAGAAATACCGCCGCGAATCCGGGCCAGGCCCAGTTGCGCAGGATGAACCCCAGCAGAGGCGCGCATACCATCAGGACGATCAGGTCGCGCAGGAAATTAAGCGGGTAGTTGATCGGCGACGCAGACATTCCGAAGGCAGCATCGAGCCAGGTTTGCGTATCGAAAGGAATGAGCTGATAGCTCATGCGAAGACCAAGCAGATGCTGGGCTGCAAAGGCTCCAGCCAGCACGAGCAGGTTGAATACGAAAAAAGGCAGGGCGATCGTGCGTGCCTTCTTGTTGAACAATCGCCTCCAGTCCTGGTCCAGTCCGGAGCGGAACAGGAGATAGCCGGAAATGAGCGTCAGGACTGGTACCGTGGCCCGAAAGGCGGCGTTCTGGAAAAATGCCTTGATGAAGTCGAAGATTCCCGGACCGATCTCGGTGATGGGCACGTAAGGTGGGGTATGCAGGATAACTACGCCGACGATCATGAGATACCTGAGCATGGCAATGCGATCAGATACGATTTTTTGTGCCGTCATCAGACCTTCATCTAATTTGTAAAATGTAAATATTGTAAGTTTACCAGTTTACTTTTAGGAAAGTCGCGCGATTGAACGGCCGCGTCACGGATCAGAGGGCTGCCTCCTGCAGCCCGCGCACCAGGCTCGACACGCTCGGGTTGTCGACAAAAATGCAGCGCTTGCCCGTGCGCTTGCAATGGTCCTTCACCCGCCAGTAGGCATGGTGGCTGATGCAGCCGGTCTGGCAGATCACCAGGTCGGCCGCCGCCAGGCTGGCATCGAGCTGGCCGGCGCTGTCTTCCAGGCCGCCGTCGTGGTGCGCGAACTGGGCGCCGACGCGCTCGATCACGTTGCGGTAAACCGGCACGCTGCCGCTGCGCCCGCCCACGCACAGCACGCTGCGGTTCACCAGCCGCACCGGGACTTCGGTCGGCACGGCCGGCATGTCCGCCGGCGAATCGCCCGCCGGCGCCGGTGCATCCGGGGGCGCATGGCGTGCCGCTTTCAATGCGGCCACCTGGGCCCGCAGCGCCGCTTCCCGTTCCTCCATCTGCGCCACGCGATTCGCAAGCCGCTGGCGCGTCTCCAGTTCCGGCACTTCCGCCTGCAGCCGGGCCAGTTCGGAGCGCAACTGGTGGATGTCGGTGTCCTTCGCGATCAGCGCGGCGCGCGCGGCCATCAGCTGCTGCTCGTAGCGTTCGGCCTGCGCGCTCTTCTCCTGTAACAGCGCCTGGCAGCGGCCCTGCGTCCGGGCCAGTTCGCGCACCAGGCGGGCATGCTCGGCCGCCAGGGCCTGGACCTTGTCGATGTCGGCACGGGCGCAGGCGCCGGCCTGGTGCTGCACCATGTGGATGTCGCGGCACATCTGCTGTTCCAGTGCGGGCGTGCAGCGCGCATGGCTCAGGGCGGCCCAGAACGCGCCCGGCACCTTGCCGGCGTCGACCGCCTGCACCCACAGTGCGCCCACTTCCTCCGTGCTCCTGGCCGAGCGGAAGCGCGCGACGTCGGCGGCGTAGCGCCGCTCCAGCTCCTTCTGCAGCGCTTCCGACAACGGATTGCGCAGGGCGCACTCGCTGACCGCGCCGACGTGGATGTCGTAGTCGTCGTGCAGCAGCCGGCCGCCCGTGACCCGTTCCACCAGCTTGCGCAGGGCAGGCAACGGCAGGGCGACGCCGACCAGCGGGCAATGGCTGGCCTGGCTGAGTTCCCAGACGCGGCGGCGGCGCGATCCCCCTTGCGATGCGTCGGCGGCCTGCGGAGCGTGTTTGTCGCACATACTTTCTCCTGTAAATGAGAATGATTATCATTCATATGATAGCGCAGATGAGGTGAAAGGCAAGCGGATTCGCCTCCTCCCCGTGGATGGCACGGCTCTGTTAGGCAACGCACGGTCCCGGGAGCACGGCTGTTGTATTTTTTGTATCGCGACGCAGTGTCCGATACTGCGCGCGTTTTCGGACCGCCACAGGCGACCGCTCACGCAGCGACGAGGACGTCTGCGCTAATAGCGGAACTTTTGCGCTGGCTTCGGGTCTCGATTCATGAGAATGGACCTGGAGCAAGAAACAAAGTTCTGTCTTGAGATAGCGCAGTCAATCGTCGTCCCTCGCGCCGTTTGAGGCGGAATCGAGGAAGAATGTGGTGATAGTCGGGTATCGGTCTAATCGCGTTGGTCTACATTTTTACGAGGGATACATCATGGATAATCAGAAATCTACCGAGGGAAAAGGCAGCGACGCAAGCCGCGAGGGTGCAGGTTCGAGCATTGGTAAAAGCCAGACTTCCGGCCTGAACCAGGGTAGCAGCGCTTCGGGCAGCAGCCAGAGCGGTTCGTCGGGCAGCCTCGGCAGCGCCAACGCCTCGCCAAGCAGCGCCAAGCCGGCTATCGGCAGCAGCAACGGCGCCGTCGGCGGCACCAGCAACGCGGGCAGCATGCAAAGCGGCTCGCAGAGCTCGGGCAACCTGGGCAGCTCCAGCTCCAGCAGCCAGCAGAGCGGCTCGTCGGGTTCCAGCGCAGCCGGCAGCAGCGGCAGCCTGGGCAGCTCGACCGGCGGCAACAGCGCCCTGGGCTCGAGCGGCAGCACCTCGGGCAGCACCACCGGCAGCAGCGCCGGCACCACCGCCAGCAGCAGCGGCAGCATGGGCGGCGCCAGCGCACAATCGTCGGGTTCGACCTCGGGCGGCGACCAGTCGCAGGGCGGCATCAAGGCTGCCATGTCGAACATCACCCCGGACAAGGCGCACGAGAAAATCGACCAGCTCGCACAAGGCGCGCAGCCGCTGGTCGATCGCCTGGTCAGTACCGCACACGCCGGCGTCGATCGCCTGAGCGGCATGCTGAGCGGCGCCTCGGAAAGCCTGGGCCAGCGCAAGGGCCAGCTGGGCGAGACCTACCAGAACTACTCGACCAAGAGCACCGAGTACGTCAAGACCAACCCGGGCACCGCCCTGCTGGTCGCGGCTGGCGTCGGCTTCCTGCTGGCCAAGCTGCTGAGCAGCAGCGACACCACCGAGCGTCGCGAATACCGCTACTATCGCGACTGATCGGCGCAAGCCATCAAATAAAAACCCCGGCGGGCTTCGGCCCTGCCGGGGTTTTTTCGTTCAAACTGAGCTTGCTCCGTTCGACCGTATTTTTATTCAGGCACTAGCTGGACGCGCGGTCGGCAGAGCCGACCACCCTACGCATGGCCTCACTTCACTGGATCCGACACCGGCTCCTTCACCGGCGCCGCCACCTGCTTGCGGCGCATCCGTCCCATCTGGCGCTTCATGAAGTGCTCGAAGTCATCCACGTAAGTGAACACCGCCGGCACCACCAGCAGGCTCAGCAAGGTCGAGGTGATCAGGCCGCCGATCACGGCCACCGCCATCGGCGAGCGGAAGCTGGGGTCGCCCGAGAGGCCCAGCGCCAGCGGCATCATGCCGGCGCCCATGGCGATGGTCGTCATCACGATCGGGCGCGAACGCTTGTGGCAGGCGTCGACCAGGGCGTCGAAGCGGTTCATGCCCGCTTCGCGCGCCAGGATCGCATAGTCGACCAGCAGGATCGAGTTCTTGGTCACGATCCCCATCAGCATGATCAGGCCGATCATGGTCGGCATCGACAGCGCGTTCTGCGTGAGCAGCAGGGCCACGAAGGCGCCGCCGATCGACAGCGGCAGCGCGGCCAGGATGGTCACCGGTTGCATGAAGTCGTTAAACAGCAGCACCAGCACGCCGTAGATACACAGCACGCCGATCAGCATCGCCACGCCGAAGCTGGCGAACAGCGCCTGCATTTCCTGGGCGTCGCCCAGTTCTGCGATCTGCACGCCCGGCGGCAGCTTCTGGAATACCGGCAGGGCGCGCGCCTCGGCATTGACCTCGCCCAGCGAGCGGCCCTGCAGCTCGACGTCGAGGGTCACGTTGCGGGTGCGGTTCAGGCGGTTGATCTCGGCCGGACCGCTTTCCACCGTGATGGTGGCGACGTTGGCCAGCAGCACCGGTCCGCGCGCTCCGGGCACGGTCAGGCGGCCCAGCGCATCGAGGTCGGCGCGCACCGCGTCCGGCAGCTTGACGCGGATCGGCACCTGGCGCTCGTCCAAGTTCATCTTGGACAGCGAGATGTCGTAGTCGCCGGCAGTGGCCACGCGCACCGTCTCGCCGATGGCGGCGGCCGTCACGCCGAGGTCGGCGGCGCGCGCGAAGTCCGGGCGCACGATGATCTCGGGCCGCACCAGCGAGGCGCTGGAACTGACGTTGCCGATGCCCTGCAGGGTGCGCAGTTCACGCTCGGCCTGGCGCGCTGTCGTGGTCAGGAGTTCCGGGTTTTCGCTGCGCAGCACCAGCTGCAGCTTGGTGCCGGTGTCGGGGGCGCCGACGTTGAAACGCGCGCCCGGGATCTGCGACATCTTGACGCGCAGTGCGCGCTCGATCTCGGACAGTCCCACGTCGCGGTCGTGGCGGTCGACGGTGGTCACGGTCAGCACGGCGCGGCGCGCTTCCGCCGCCGCACCCGGGGCAAAAGCGTCGCCGCTGGAACCGCCGCCGATCGAGCTGAAGATGCCCTTGACGCCCTCGACCTGCATGGCCGCCAGGCGCGCCTGCTCGGCGACGGCGTGGGTCTCGGCCAGGGTCGAACCGGGCGGCAGTTCCACCGTCACCATGGTCTGCGAGCGGTCGGCCGGCGGCACGAAGCCGGTCGGCAGCAGCGGCACCAGCGCGATCGAGCCGAAGAAGAAGACGGCGGCGCCGATCGCGGTCGCCATGCGGTGGCGCAGGCACCACTGCATGGCCGTCATGTAGCGCCGCATCAGCGGGCCGTCATTCTCTTCGCCGTGGTGCTTGGACGGCTTGAGGATGTAGGCCGCCATCATCGGCGTGAGCAGGCGCGCCACGACCAGCGAGGCCAGGATCGCGATCACCGCGGTCCAGCCGAACTGCTTGAAGAACTTGCCCGGAATGCCGCCCATGAAGGCGGTCGGCAGGAACACCGCGACCAGGGCGAAGGTGGTGGCGATCACCGCCATGCCGATCTCGTCGGCCGCTTCCAGCGCCGCCTGCATCGGGGTTTTCCCCATGCGCAGGTGGCGCGAGATGTTCTCGATCTCGACGATCGCATCGTCCACCAGCACGCCGATGACGAGCGCCAGCGACAGCAGGGTCACCATGTTGAGCGTGTAGCCAAACAGGTACTGGCCGAGGAAGGCGGGGATGACCGACAGCGGCAGCGCGGCCGCGGCCACCAGGGTGGCGCGCCAGTCGCGCAGGAACCACCACACCACCAGCACCGCCAGCACCGCGCCTTCGTACAGCATCTCCATCGAGGCGTCGAAGTTTTCCTGCACCGGTCCCGAGTTGTCGATCACCTCGCGCAGCACCACGCTCGGGTTTTCCTTCTGCAGCTGGGCCACCGCGGCGCGCGCGCCTTCGGCCACGTCCACCTCGCCTGCGCCGCGGGTGCGGAACACCTCGAAGCCGACCACCTTGCGGCCGTCCTGCTCGGCGATCGAGCGCGGCTCGGCCACGGTATCAAGGACCGTGGCGACCTGCCCGAGCTTCACGTGGCGGCCGTCCGGCAGCGGGATATCCATCTGCGCCAGTTCCTGCGCCGACTGCACGGTGGCGATGGTGCGCACCGACTGCTCGGCGCCGCTGACGTCGCCGCGTCCGCCCGGCGCTTCACGCTGCACGTTGCGCAGCTGGCGCGAGATGTCCAGCGCCGACACCCGCAGCGCCGCCATGCGCTGGTCGTCGAGTTCGACCCGGACTTCGCGGGTCACGCCGCCCACCCGCTTGACCGCGCCCAGGCCGGGCACGCTCAGCAGGCGCTTGGCCACGTCGTTGTCGACGAACCAGCTCAGTTCCTGGTCGTCCATCGCGCTGCCGGCCGTCTTGCTCGCTTCGGCCGTGAAGGTGGCGACCACGCGGCCGGCGGTGGCCGCCTTGGTCACGCTCGGCTCGCGCATCTCGGGCGGCAGGTCGGCACGCACCCGCGCCACCGCGTCGCGTACGTCGTTGACCGCGTCGGACAGGTCCTTCTCCAGGATGAATTCGATGGTGACGGTGGCCACGCCGTCCAGCACCTTGGTATAGATGTTCTTGACGCCCTGCAGGGTGGCGACCGAATCCTCGATCTTGCGCGCCACCTCGGTCTCGAGCTGGGCCGGCGCCGCGCCTTCCAGCGTGGCGGCGACGGTCACGATCGGCAGTTCGATATCCGGGAAGTCCTGGATCTTGCTGGCCTTGAAGGCCAGCAGCCCCGCCACCGTGAGCAGGACGAACAGCATGATCGCCGGGATCGGGTTGCGGATCGATAAAGCAGAAAAGTTCATGGGGGTGCTCCGCTCAGCGTGCCGCGGTCTGGCGCGGCGCCGGAGCCGGCGCCGCCTTCGCCGGTGCGGCCGGCGGCGGCACATTGCGCACCAGATCGCCGTCGTTCAGGAAACCGGCGCCGCTGATGACGATCGGGGTGCCTGCGGCCAGCCCGCCCACGATCTCGACCCGATCGCCCAGGCGACGGCCGGTGCTGACCTTCAGCTGGCTCACCCGGTTGTCCCCGTTCAGGCGGAACACGTAGCTGAAGCCGTCGCGCACCGCCAGCGCCTGCTGCGGCACGGTGAGGGCGCTGGTGGCGCCCAGTTCGAAGCGGCCGCTGGCGAACATGCCGGCCTTGAGCGGCGCATTGCTTGACAGCGAAGGCGGCAGGTCGACGTAGACCAGCGCCAGGCGGGTCTGCGGGTCGACGGTCGGGGCCACGGTGCGTACCTTGCCGACGATCTCGCTGCCGCTGGCGGCGCGCACCGCCGCGCGCATGCCCGGCTTGATGCGGCCCAGGTCATTCGAGGTGACTTCGGCGCGCCATTCGAGGCGGCCCTGGCGGATCATGCGGAACAGTTCGGTGCCCGGGCCGGTGACGGCGCCGACCGTGGCGCTGCGGCTCGAGATGATGCCGCTGTCTGGGGCGACCACGGTGGCCTGGCGCAGGCGCAGTTCCTGCTGGGACAGCGTCGCCCGGGTGGCGCTCACGCGCGCGGCGGCAGTCCGTTCTGCGGTCAGGAGCTGGGTGACCTGCTGTTCGCTCAGCGCGCCGGAGCTGCGCAGGGCGCGCGCCCGGTCGGCGTCTGCCTTGGCGGCGCTGGCGTTGGCCTGGGCTTCCTGCAGCGCCGCGCGCGCCTGCTCGACGTCGGCGCGCACGGTCTCGCTGGCGAACACGGCCAGGGTCTCGCCCTTCTTGACCACGTCTCCCACGTTCACCCGCACTTCGCTCAGGCGCAGGCCGTTCGATTCGCTGCCGATGACGGCTTCCTGCCAGGCGGCGACGCTGCCGTTGGCGGTCAAGCCCACCGGCAGGGTGGTGGTGGACGGCTGGCCGGTGGTCACGGTGAGCGCGGGCGTCGGCGCGGCCGGCTTCTCGTCCTTGGCGGTGGCGCGCTTCGGCACGGCCAGCGCGAGGGCAAAACAGAGCGTTGCGCCGGCGATGGCCAGCAGCGGAACGGGGATATTCTGGGGCAGACGGCGGAGGGTTGGCATCTTCTTCAATCGGCTTTGGTTCAAGCTGTTAAGTGTAGCAAAATTGCAATGCGGTGCGGGCTGATTCGTATGTTTACGTTCTTACAAAGACTTACCAAACAGCGCAGCAAGGGAGCCTGTGTGGGTATATAAAGTCGGAATGCGAGTCCTCATCCTGTTGTTTTGCCTGCTCCTCGGCGGCGTCGTCCATGCGCAGCCTTCCGCCGCGCTCGACGACGGGCTGGCGCAGCACCTGCTGAACCGCCTGGGCTACGGCCCGGCGCCGGGCGAGGTGGCGCGGGTGCGTGCACTCGGTGTGCCGGCCTGGGTGGACGGCCAGCTGGCGCCGCCGCCGATGCCGCCGCGCCTGGAGGCGCGCCTGGGCGCGCTGCCCGTGCCCGAAGCGGTGCTGCTGCGCGCCATCGCCAGCCCGCGCCAGCTGGAAGCAGTGCTGGTGCGCTTCTGGCTCGACTACTTCAAGAAAGAAGAGGGTGCAGACGCGGCACTGCGTCCGCACGTGCTGGGCCGCCATGCCGACCTGCGCGCGGCGCTCGGGGAGCATGCGCGCGGGAAGAACAGCGAACGGGCTGCGATGGAAGCGCTGCTGCGGCATTTCGTCTCCGCGCCTTCCGCCAGCCTGCAAGGGTCGACCTGGCGGGTGTGGCAGGCCACCGGCGGAGACCAGCGCGCGGTGCTGCGCCAGCTGTTGACCAGTCCGGAATTCCTGGCGCCGTCGCAGTGGAACAGCAAGGAGAAGGACGGGTTCCGCTTCGTGGCCTCGGCAGTCCGGGCATCCGGCCTGGCGGTGGGCAATGTGGCGCCCCTGATGGCCTTCGTGCGCGCGCCGCTGCCGGATGCAGACCGTGCCGAATTCGTGGAGCGTCTGGCAGCTGGGAGGCTGGCGCTGGCGCCGGTGCAGCCGCACGAGTACGCGTCGTCGGCGCCGCCGCTGCGTGCCGGCGTCGCCGGCGAGGTGTCACAGGGAACGATAGCCCAGCCAGGGCCGGTGCTGATGGCGGCGCCGACGCCCTCGGCCGCTGCGATGGCGGCGGCTCGCAGCCAGCCGGCGCAGCCCGAGCGCTTGCGAGCGCTCCTGCTCGACCAGAAATTTCTACGTTATTGATACTGGGAAGCGAGCATTGCGCAGCGCAACAAAATAGAGGAAAACGTCTATTTCTGGAAACGCTTCCCGTCGAATTTTGATTACGTAATTCTACGGTATTGCACTGCACAATAAATCGCGTTATATTGGAACCGTCTCCTCCAGTTTTCTCCGAAAATTGGATTATCGCCCGCCAGCCGCAAGGTTCGCGGGCGCTTTTTTTTGCGCCTTCAGTCGGTCTGCGCCACGTCCGCGCCCTGGAAGGACCCGGCGCGCCAGGTCAGCACCAGCGTATCGCGGTGCCCATGCTCGTCCAGCGGCTGGATCGGCGTCGATTCGTGGATCACGGCGGCGTCGTCGAGCAGCAGCAGGGTCCACGGTTCGAGCATGGTAAAACGCTTGCCTGCCGGACCGTCGGCCTCGAAGACCCGGGTTTCCCCGCCCTTGATGCCGGTACGGCTGATCAGGATGACGGCGACGAAATCGACGCCGTCCCGGTGCGCGCCTTCCGGTGTCGGACGGCCGATGCCGTCGGCGGTATCGATGCGGAACTGGTGCGCTTCCACGTACCAGGTCTGGCGCCCGCGCACGCTGGAGCAGACGTCGCCCAGGGCACGCAGCAGGCGGCCCCAGGCCGGGTTCGCGATGGTCGCCGTCTCGACCGGTTCGAACAGGCGGTGCATGCCGCCGTGCAGGGCGTTGTACTCGACCGGCTGCCAGTGCGGACGGTGCGGCACCTGCACCAGCGCGTGGCCGGCGTCGTCGCGGCTTTCTTCCTCATGTATGAAGCAGGAGTGGCGGCGGCGCCGGTAGCGGCCGCCGTCCTTCAGGTAGTTGTCGAGTTCGAGCCGGTCCCAGCTCGGCGCCAGCGACTGCAGCTCGTCGAGCGAGCAGCCGGCCAGGCCTGCGACATCTTGCGGACGCAGCAGGGCATAGCCCTCGCTGCGGATGGCTTCCGTCAGCTGCGACGGAGCGGTATAGGGTAGTTCACGTGTAGTCATCCAGTTAGCGTAGCAGGTTTCAATGCGACTAGCATGACCACGAGCAATTACCAGTTCTTCGTGAAGCTCAGTCGGAAGGAGCGCGGCTCGATCGGGTGGAAGTGGATGTCGTCGACTGCTTCCGCCTCGTTCGGCAGGCGCGAAGCGTAGTAGTAGTCGATCGCCGAATCGCGCCGGTTGGTCAGGTTGAAGCCTTCCAGCTCGATGCGCATGTCCTTGCCGAGACGGTAGCCTACGCGGCCGTTGAGCGTCAGGCTGGGGCGCGAGCGGACGCTGTCGTCCTCGATCAGCGGACGCGGGCCGAAGTAGCGCAGGCGCAGGGCGCCCGACCACGGACCCGCGCGGTCGACGGTCAGGCCGGCCTGGGCCACGCCTTCGACGGCGCCAGGGATGCGGCGGCCGGCGTCCCGGTCGCCGTCCGGGTTGCCGCCGCGCGAGCGCGCCCGTGCGTAGGCCGCGTCGAAGTTCAGCGTCAGCCACTTGTTGGCGCGCACGCTGTTCGACAGCTCGACGCCATAGCGGCGGCTCGGATCGCCCGCCTCGGTATTGCCGGCGTCGCCGATGTAGGTCAGCTCGGAATCGAAGTCCAGGCGGTACACCGACACCGTGGTCTCGGTCTTCGGGATCGCCACCGTGCGCAGGCCCAGCTCCACGCCGCGCGAGCGCACCAGGCCCGGGGTGCGGTCCACCGGATCCAGCGTCTTCGGATCGACGGTCGCCACGGTGCCGCGCGCGTCGTTGCTGTGGAAGCCGTGACCATAGTTGAAATACAGCTCGGTGTGCGACCACGGCCCGTAGGCCACGCTCAGCGTGGGCGTGACCAGCTTGTCGCGGGCGCGGCCGGCATTCTCAGGCCGGTCGCCGTCGACGCTGAAGCGGTAGGCATTGGCGCGCAGGCCCACCACGGTGCGCAGCGCCTTGCTCCACATCGTGGCGTTTTCGAGGTAGACGGCAGCGCTGCCCTCGACAATGTGGTCTTCGCGCGTGGTCGCGATGCGCCGGCGCGCGCGGGTGTCGTACAAGCCGTTGAAGATGTTGTCGTTCTGGAGCTGGAAGCCGGCGGTCATGTCCGAGGCGATGTCCCCCTGCTTGTAGGCGTGCCAGGTGTGGCTGCCGTCCAGGCCCGTGGTCACGCGGCGGTCCGGCTGGGCGAACTGGTCGCCGTTCACCGGGTCGTTCAGAAAATAGGTGAAGTTCGAATACAGCTCGCCCTTGTTGCGGATCGCGTAGGCGCTCAGGCTGCTGGCCGTGTCCTGGGTGGTGCGGCGCCAGCTGCCCGACAGGCTGCTGCGCTCGGCCTCGCCGCCATCGCTCAGGTCGATCGTGTCGAAACGTCCCAGCTGGCCGCCGGCGACCGCACGCAGCGGGATCTGGTCGGTGGCGTTCCAGTGGCCGCGGTAGTGCATGGCGGTGACGGTCCAGCCGTTGTTGGCATAGCCGCGGCTGTAGCGCAGCACCGCATTGATCTTGCGGTAGCCGTCCGGCCGCGTCCACGGGCCGTCGTTCTTCATCAGTTCCAGCGCGTACAGCAGGTTGCCGCCGGCCAGCTCGGGCGAGGCGGCCAGCACCGTGCGTGCGTACGCGTCCTGGCCGACGGTCACGGCGGCCAGCGGCGACACCAGGCGGTTGGCGTAGGCGATCGAGGCCTTGCCGGCCGAGGCGAAGTCGCCGTCCGTGGCCGAGTAGGGACCCTTGCGGTAGTCGAGGCGGGTGACGATTTCCGGGATCAGGAAGTTCAGGTCGGTCCAGCCCTGGCCGTGCGCATGGCTGCGCTGGTTGACCGGCATGCCGTCCACCCAGGTGGCCAGGTCGGTGCCATGGTCCAGGTTGAAGCCGCGCAGGTAAAACTGGTTGGCCTTGCCTTCGCCGCTGTGCTGGCTGGCGATCAGGCCGGGCGTCGCTTCCAGCAGCTCGCCGGGGCGGTACACGGTGCGGTTGGCCAGGTCCTTGGCGCCGACGGTGCCGGAGCTGGCCGAATCGGTCATGCCGATCTGGCTGGTGCGCGAGCCTTCGACGAGGACGCGCTGCAGGACGAAGTCGTCGGCCAGGGCCGGGACATGGAGGAACAGCGCGGCGATGGCGCCGGCAAGCACAGTACGGTTGGAACGAAGCATCAGGGTTGTTTCTCTTGCGTTGGCTGCTCGACGGCGGCCTGGGTGAAAGTCAGCGAGCGGATCGCGCCCGCGTTATTGAGGTTGACGGTATTGACCTGGTCGGGCAGGAAGTCCATCAGCACGCCTTGGTGGATCGCGGCGGTCTTCGACAGCGGCGCGTTCTCCAGTTCCTGGTAGATGACCACGCTCTGCGAGTCGGCGGTCATGCCGATCCAGCGCACCGGCAGGCGCGCCTTGTCCTCGCCCTTGAGGAAGAAGCGCTCTTCGACATACTTGCGCAGCACCACCTGGTCTTCCGGATCGCCCAGGTCGAACTGGCGTCCGTACAGGTTCATCAGGAGCGCCTCGACGTCGTGCGCCATGTAGGTATGGACGATCTCCGTGCTGCCGGTGCGCGGATTGAACGCGACCTCGGTGATCCCCATGTGGAAGCGGTGCGCGCCCGCCGCCGTGCTGAGAAACAGCAGGGCGGCGGCGAACAGCGCCATGAAGGCGGGCTTCAGGCGGAACATCATCATTACTCGGCTTTCTTTGCGGCGTCAGGCGTTTTGACCGGCGCCAGCCTGGTTTTCGCATCGCGCATCAGGTTGCCCGTTGCCGGATCGCGCTCGGTCTTGAACAGTTCCAGGCGCGACGGCACTGCCTTGGCCGGCCACGCGTTGTTGCTCACGTCGATGTCGGCGGTCTCCCAGTACGGGTCCTGCACCAGGCTCACGATCGGCTCGTCGGTGACGAACAGCTTGGTGATCTTCTTCGGCGAGTAGCGCCACACTTCGGCCGGGATACGCTCGATGTACTTCTTGCCGCTCTGAGTCGTGATCTCCACGATCAGCGGCATCACCAGGCCACCCTTGTTCGAGAAGTCCACCAGGTACAGGTGCTTGCCTTCCTTGAGCAGGGCCTTTTCCCAGTCCTCGAGGCCGGCCATGGTCTCGTTGAACTTGTTGCGGTCCTTGTTGGTGACGGTGAAGTCGTCGTTCTCGTTATAGAAATCCTTCAGCTCCGGGAAGCGGTCGACGCGGCGTTCCATGCCCTTGTTGCGCTGGTCGGTGATCGAGATCGGTTCTTCCTGCTTGCGTGCACGCGCCCAGGCCTTTTCGATTTCCGGATCCTTGCTGCTGACGGTGTACTCGGTGACGCCGTCGACGCTGATGTCGACCGCGTCGGTGGTGTAGAACCAGCCGCGCCAGAACCAGTCCAAATCGGTGCCGGAGGCATCTTCCATCGTGCGGAAAAAGTCGGCCGGGGTCGGACGCTTGAACTTCCAGCGCTCGGAGAACTCCTTGAAGGCGAAGTCGAACAATTCGCGGCCGAGGATGGTCTCGCGCAGGATGTTCAGTGCGGCGGCCGGCTTGGCGTAGGCGTTGTTACCGCGCTGGATTGTCGATTCGGCATTGGTCATGATCGGCACCTGGTTGGTGCTGCGCATGTAGTCGACGATGTTGCGCGCTTCGCCGCGGCGCGACGGGTAGTTGTCTTCCCAGGCTTCCTCGGCCAGGAACTGCAGGAAGCTGTTCATGCCCTCGTCCATCCAGGTCCACTGGCGCTCGTCCGAGTTGACGATCATCGGGAAGTAGTTGTGGCCCACTTCGTGGATGATCACGCTGATCAGGCCGTACTTGGTGCTCTTCGCATAGGTGAGTTCGCCGGTCTTCTTGTCCTTCACCGGGCGGCCGGCGTTGAACGAGATCATCGGGTATTCCATGCCGCCGATCGAGCCGTTCACCGAGATCGCGGTCGGGTAGGGATAGTCGAAGGAATACTTGTTGTACTGCTCGATGGTGTGGATCACGGCGGCCGTCGAGTAGCGCTCCCACAGCGGGTTGCCTTCCTTCGGATAGTAGGACATCGCCAGCACGTCCTTGTTGCCGCTCTTGATCGCCTGGGCGTCCCAGATAAACTTGCGGCTCGAGGCGAAGGCGAAGTCGCGCACGTCCTTGGCCTTGAAGTGCCAGGTCTTGGTCGCCTTCGAGCGGCCCTTCTCGGCGGCTTCCGCTTCCGCCTGGGTGATGATGACGACCGGTTTCCTGGCGCTGCGAGCCTGCTCCAGGCGCTGGCGCTGGACGGCGCTCAGGACCGCGTTCGCGTTCTGCAGCTCGCCGGTGGAGGCGACCACGTGGTCGGCCGGGACGGTCAGCTGCACGTCGTAGTCGCCGAACTCCAGCGTGAATTCGCCGTCGCCCATGTACTGCTTGTTCTGCCAGCCCTTGACGTCGTAGTAGGCCGCCATGCGCGGGAACCACTGGGCAGTCAGGTAGATGTCGTTGCCATCGTCGAATTTTTCGAAGCCGGTGCGGCGGCCGACGACGTTCGCTTCGGGAATGTTGAAGGTCCAGGCCATGTTGAAGGACACGCGTGCGCCCGGCTTGAGCGGCTGCGGCAGGTCGATGCGCATCATGGTCTTGTTGACCGTGTGGCGCAAGGCGCGGCCGTCGCTCCCGGTCAGGCTGGTGACCTGGATGCCGCCCTCGAAGCCTCGCTGTGCGAGGGTGGCCCGCAAGGTGTCGAACTTGACGCCGTCGTTGCCGCGCGCCTGCCAGGCTTCGCGCGAGGGCAGGGTGGAGATGCGGCGGTTGTCCGAATCGGCGCGGAACATGTTCTGGTCCAGCTGCACCCACAGGTAGGACAGCGTGTCTGGCGAATTATTGTAATAAGTGACCGTGCCGGAACCGGTGACGGCGCGTTTGTCCTCGTCGAGCGTCGCGCGCAGGCGGTAGTCGGCGCGCTGCTGCCAGTAGCGGTGGCCCGGGGCGCCGGAGGCGGTGCGGGTGTCGGTGGCGGTCGGCAGCAGTTCGTCGAGCTGGCGGAACTTGTCATCGAAGGCCGGCGCGGCGTGGGCGGCGCTGGCCAGGAACAGGGTGGCGATCACCGCCTGCAGTTGTTTCATTTTCATGCGTGATTGAATATTAATGCGCTTGCTCTATAAAGAAACGGCAGGGCGCGCAGCCCTGCCGGTGATGACGGGTCGACAGCGTGTTACTCGGCCTTCGGCGCCTCTTGGCCTGCCGCTTTCGGCGGGGCCAGCTTGGTGTTGAAGTCACGCATCAGGTTGTTCGCCGGCTCACGCTCCGACTTGAACAGCTCCAGCCGCGACGGCACTGCCTTGGCCGGCCACGCGTTGTTGCTCACGTCGATGTCGGCGGTCTCCCAGTACGGGTCCTGCACCAGGCTCACGATCGGCTCGTCGGTGACGAACAGCTTGGTGATCTTCTTCGGCGAGTAGCGCCACACCTCGGCCGGGATGCGCTCGATGTATTTTTTTCCGCTCTGGGTCGTGATCTCCACGATCAGCGGCATCACCAGGCCACCCTTGTTCGAGAAGTCCACCAGGTACAGGCGCTTGCCTTCCTTGAGCAGGGCCTTTTCCCAGTCCTCGAGGCCGGCCATGGTCTCGTTGAACTTGTTGCGGTCCTTGTTGGTGACAGTGAAGTCGTCGTTCTCGTTATAGAAATCCTTCAGCTCCGGGAAGCGGTCGACGCGGCGCTCCATGCCCTTGTTGCGCTGGTCGGTGATCGAGATCGGTTCTTCCTGCTTGCGTGCACGCGCCCAGGCCTTCTCGACTTCCGGATCCTTGCTGCTCACGGTGTACTCGGTGATGCCGTCCACGCTGATGTCGACCGCGTCGGTGGTGTAGAACCAGCCGCGCCAGAACCAGTCGAGGTCCGTGCCCGAAGCGTCTTCCATGGTACGGAAGAAGTCGGCCGGGGTCGGGCGCTTGAACTTCCAGCGCTCGGCGTATTCCTTGAAGGCGAAGTCGAACAGTTCGCGGCCCAGGATGGTCTCGCGCAGCACGTTCAGCGCGGCGGCCGGCTTGGCGTAGGCGTTGTTGCCGAACTGGAGCAGCGACTCCGAGTTGGTCATGATCGGCACCTGGTTCTGGGAACGCATGTAGGGAACGATCGTGCGCGGATGGCCGCGCATCTCATCCCATTCTTCTTCCCAGGCTTCCTGGGCCAGCGACTGCACGAAGGAGTTGATGCCCTCGTCCATCCAGGTCCACTGGCGCTCGTCCGAGTTGACGATCATCGGGAAGTAGTTGTGGCCCACTTCGTGGATGATCACGCCGATCAGGCCGTACTTGGTGCGCTTCGAGTAGGTCAGCTCGCCGGTCTTTTTGTCCTTGACCGGACGCGGGCCGTTGAAGGTGATCATTGGGTATTCCATGCCGCCCACCGGGCCGTTTACGGAAATCGAGACCGGGTACGGATAGTCGAAGGAATACTTGTTGTACTGCTCGATGGTGTGGATGATCGCGTGGGTCGAGTAGCGCTCCCACAGCGGGTTGCCTTCCTTCGGATAGTAGGACATCGCCATCACGTCGGTGTTGCCCGACTTGATGCCCTGGGCATCCCAGATGAACTTGCGGCTCGACGCGAACGCGAAGTCGCGCACGTTCTTGGCCTTGAAGTGCCAGGTCTTGGTGTTGGTGGCGCGGCTCTTCTCGGCGGCTTCGGCTTCGGCCTGGGTCACGATGATGACCGGCTTCTTGGCGGTCTTGGCCTGCTGCAGGCGCTGGCGCTGGGTGGCGGTCAGGACCTCGTTCGGGTTCTGCAGTTCGCCGGTGGACGCCACGATGTGGTCGGCCGGGACGGTGATGCGCACGTCGTAGTCGCCGAATTCCAGCGTGAACTCACCCGAACCCAGGAACTGCTTGTGCTGCCAGCCGTAGACGTCGTAGTAGGCCGCCATGCGCGGGAACCACAGGGCGATCTCGTACAGGTCGTTGCCGTCGTCGAACTTCTCGTAGCCGGAACGGCCGCCGAGCACCTTCTGCTCGTTGATGTTGTAGTTCCAGTCGAGGCTGAACGACACGCGCGAACCCGGCTTGAGCGGCTGCGGCAGGTCGATGCGCATCATGGTGCCGTTGATGGTGTACTTCAGCGCACGGCCGCCGCTGTCGCGCACGTTGGCGACCTTGAAGCCGCCGTCGAAATCGCGCGCGGTGAACAGGGTGCGCAGGGCGTCGAACTTCACGCCATCGTTGCCGCGCGCCTGCCAGGCTTCGCGCGAGGGCAGGGTGGCGGTGCTGCGGGCAGCCGAATCCGGCTTGTAGATGTTCTCGTCCAGCTGCAGCCAGAGGTACTTCAGCGTGTCAGGGGAGTTGTTGTGGTACGTGATGGTGCCCGAGCCAGTGAGCGAACGCTTGTTCTCGTCGAGCGTGGCGCGCATCGTGTAGTCGGCGCGCTGCTGCCAGTAAGCGTGGCCCGGCGCGCCCGACGCGGTGCGCACGGCGCCCGGCGTCGGCAGCAATTCGTCGAGCTGGCGGAATTTGTCGTCGAAAGGCGGTGCTGCGAAAACCGTGGCGCTGAGGCACAGTGTGGCTAGTCCGATGGGCAGACGTATCATATTTCCCCTGGAATTTTAATTGGTATAGGAAAAACTATTCTAGCTTTACCAATTATCAATTGCTCAGTGGATTTGTAAAAAAGCTGATACATGATGCATATGCATCCCCACCCGGGCCGAAACTGTGTCTTATTCGTGCGGATCGAAGCCGCGCACGGGGAAATCGTCCCCGCGCTGGATCCAGTTGCGCGGGGAGTAAACAGACCGCGCATCGGTGGCATGCAGGGTGAATGCGTGGCGCGACACCGGCGAGCGGTTCGGGGCGCTGTAGTGCGGCAGCAGGCCGTGGAAGCAGACCAGGGTGCCGGCCTTGGCCTCCAGCGGGACCGCGGTGCTGTCATTTGGCCAGGGCGTGTTGTCCAGCTTTTCCATCGTGATCGTGTCGCCATCGCGCAGGAAGCGCTCGCGCAGCGGGCCGCGGTGGCCGCCCGGCTCGGCCCACAGGCAGCCGTTGTCCACGGTCGCATCTTCCAGGGCGAACCAGAAGGTGGTCACAGTGATCGGGTCGCTGTCGAAGAAGGTAGCGTCCTGGTGCCAGCGCACCTCGCCGCCGATGCCGGGCTGCTTGAAGATATACATCGACTGCCATACCTGCGCTTGCTCGAGACCGAGGTCGCGCGCCACCGCGGCCAGCTTCGGGTCGCGCGTGAAGGCGTCGAAGACCGGGTCGAGGTCGTGCATGGCGTGGCCGATCTTGTTGATCGACAGCGACTTGGCCTGGCGCAGCTGGCCGTCGGGGCCGAAGGCTTCCTCTTCGAAGAAGCAGCGCACCGTGTTGTCCGAGCCGAGGAACCAGGCATCGCTGGCGCGGGCCTGGTCCTTGGTCGTGAAGATGGCGCGCGATTCGCTTGGATCGAAGGCGTCGACGATTTGCTCGGCACGGCGGCGCAGGGTGGCGATTTCTTCGATGCTCTTGAAATCGGGGATGACGAGGAAGCCGTCGCGCTGGTATTGGTCGCGCTGTTCGGTGGTCAGCATGCTTGGGAAGTCCGGGACAAAACGCCATTGTAGCGCTGCCCGTCTTCCTGTCCACGGACCGGCCACCATTGCGCCACACCCCAGGCAAACTCCGGCACCACGAACAGCCACAGCACCGGCGCACCGGTCTCGGCCAGGCACCAGGCCATCCACAGCGAGAACAGGAAACGCGCGACGCCGTCGAAGCGTCCCAGACGCTGCGTCGGCTCGAGGACGCGCAGCAGCGACCACACCAGCACCACGCTGCCCATCAGGCAGGCAAACAGCATATGGAAAGGCGTAAAGCCGGGCAGCGCCGCGCCGCCCAGCGTCAGGTTCAAGGACGAGATCTGGCCATGGGCGAGGGCGAAGGTCCACGGCGTGGCAAACGCGGCTGTGAGCAGCAGGTCGTAGGTGGCGCTGGCGCGCACGATGCGGCGGTTGGCGGCGAGGGAAAGCGGCATGGCAGGGCTCCTTGGGATAACGAAGTCCCCATCCTCAAGCCTGGAGTACACTCGAGGGTCAAGCGATTTTTCGGAAACGAGCCATGCAGATTGGAGAACTGGCGGCAGCCACGGGCCTGAGCCGCGACGCGCTGCGCTTCTACGAGGCGCGCGGCCTGTTGACGGCGCGCCGGCGCGAGAATGGCTACCGCGACTATCCGCCGGAGGCGGTCGAGTGGCTGTGCTACCTGCGCACCGCCCAGTCGCTCGGCTTCACGCTGGCCGAGATCGAGGCCGGCATGCCCCTGTTGAGCGACCCGGCCAGCTCCGGCGCCGAGCTGCGCGCAGCCCTGGCGCGCAAGCTGGCGGACATCGACGCGCGTATCGCGGGCCTGGCCGAACTGCGGGCAGGGCTGGCGCAACGCCTGGCCGAGCCGCTCGATGCCTGCCCGCTGCGCAATCCGGCCGTGGACAAGCTCAGCGAACCCGCTTGAATGCCACGTTGAACGAACCGCTGACCAGGCGGCCGCCCTGGTTTTCCATGTGCAGCTCGAGCTCGCGCGACAGCACGAACAGCTTGCGCGCCGATTCCGCATACAACGGTTCCCACTGGTTCTCGCGCAGCGCCACCATCAGCTTGCCCTCGCGCTCGGCGATCTCGAAGCCGCCCAGGTCCTTGATCTCGTAGCGCCCGGCCAGCTTGGCCCGGGTTGCCGCCGGCAGCGCGATCGCCTTGCGCATCACGGTCTGGTAGCTCGGCCAGCGGTACTCGGCCGCGATGGCGCGGATGACGGACTGCGCCAGCTGGGCTCCGCCATCGCCGTTGGTCATCACCACCGCGCCGTCGCCGCGCGCGACGTAGGCGTACAGCGTGTTCTGGTAGCCCATGTTGCTGCCGCCGTGGGAAAAAGCGTGCTGCGGCGCCTTGCCGTCGATGTGCAGGCCGAGCGCATAGTTGTTCATCACCGGACGCAGCATCGTGCGCGTCATGGTCGGGGACAGCACGCCGTCGGCGCCGCCCGCGCCGCGCTGCAGCGCAAGCGCGAACTTCGCAAGGTCGGTCGGCGTCGTCCACATGCCGGCGGCCGCCAGCTCGGGATAGGTGTGGGCGCCGCCCGCGGTGGGCTTGCCGTTTTCGGAGTGGGGCAGGGCGGCGCGGGCCAGCAAGGCGCCGGGCAGCGGCTGGGCGAAGCTGCTGTCGCTCATGCCGAGCGGCTTGAGGACCGTCTCTTCCATCAGCGCGTCGAAGGGCCGGCCGGAACGGTCGATCATGGCCTGCTGGACCACGGTGTAGCCGCCGCCCGAGTAATTCCAGGCGTCGCCGGGCATGCCTTCGATGCGTATCGGTCCACTGTTCGCCGGCGCTGCGCCATCCAGGACCTGCAGCAGCGTCGGCACCTGCGCGCCGGCCGCATAGCCGCGAAAGCCCGAGACCGTGGTGCCGGCCGTGTGCGACAGCAGCTGGCGCAGGGTGGCCGGCCGCTTGGCGGGGCCAGGGGGCAGCTTCCAGCTGGTGAGCACGGTGTTGATGTCGGCGTCGAACTCGAGCTGGCCCGCTTCGACCATCTTCAGGGCCGCCATGGCCGCCACTGGTTTGCTGATCGAGGCGGCTTGGAACAGGGTCTGCGGGGTGACCGGGGCGCCGTTCGCGTGCGTCACGCCATAGCCCTTGGCCCAGGCGATCTTGCCGCCGCGGATGACGGCGACGCTCACGCCCGGCACGTTCAGGCGCGCCATCTCGGCGGCCAGCGTACGGGTCTCGAGTTTCGCGCCCTGGATCGCCACGGCGGGACGCAGGCCGCGCTCGATGCGCGCGATGGACTCCGCGTCCTGTGCTTGTGCAGGCAAGCACGCCAGCATGCTCATACCCAGTGGCGCGAATCCGCGCACCATCCACCTTGCGTCCATGCCGTCTCCCTTGACTGTTGTCGAGTTACCTCATCAGCAACAGTATCGGTAAATACGGCAGGCGGCGCAAGCGCCTTCTCAAGCCCGGGCTTCCGCCGGCATCGTGAAGGTGAACGAGGTCGATCCGGCGCTCGAGCCGATGTCGATCGTCCCGCCATGGCCGCGCGCGATCTGGTCGACGATGTACAGGCCGAGTCCCAGGCCTTCGCTACCGGCGCGCGAAGCCGCGCGCCAGTAGGGTTTCAGGAGCTGGGCGATGACGGCAGGGCTCAGGTCCGGCCCGCCGTTGGTGACGCGCAGCGTGAACTGGCCCTCGCGCACGTGGGCAACCACGAACACGGGATGATGCGCGCTGCCGTGCACCAGGGCGTTCTTCAGCAGGTTGGACAGCAGCTGCGCCAGCCGCTCCGGGTCGCAGTGCAGCGACATGCCGGGCTGGATCGCGGTGTCGATGGTGCGCTCCGGGTAGACGCCGGACAGTTCGTCCACCACGTCGTGCAGGCGCAGGTCGGCGCCCTTCACCATGCGCAGGTCGAGCGCGATGCCGCCGCCCATGCGGCCGCGCGTGAAGTCGACCACATCCTCGACCAGGGCCGCCATGCGCCGGGTGCTGCGGCGGATGCGTTCGACCACCTGGCGGGTGGACGGATCCTGGTGCTTCAGCAGCAGGATCTCGGTGCCCGACAGCACGGAGCCGAGCGGGGTGCGCAAGTCGTGCCCGAGCACGGCGATGAACTGCTCGCGCAGCTCGGCCGTCTCGCGCTCATCCAGCAGGGCGGCGCGTGCTTCGCCCAGCGAGCGCTCTCCTTCCAGCTGCTTGGCGATCAGTTCGGCGAACAACTGCAGGGTCGAGACGGTGACGGCATCGGTAAGCCGGGCAGGTTCCGGATCGAGTCCGCACAGGGTGCCGAAATACTGGCCGTCGGGACGGAATACCGGAATCGAGAAGTAGCTCTGGAAGCCGTAGATGCGCGGGGTGTGGTGCTCGCAGTACTGCGCGCTTTCACGCACGTGGTCGATGATCACGGCGGCGCCGGTATCGCGCACTTCCTCGCACAGGGTGGTGGTGACGTCGAGCGGGTCGCCGGGCTTGAGGCCGAATTCGAGCTTGTCGAGCACCGCGCAGGCGGTCCAGGAATCCTGCGTGACGTGGGCGATGCACACGAAGCGCAGGCCGGTCATGGCGGCGACGGTTTCCAGGATCTTCGGCACCGCGCCGATTGCCTGGATTTCATCGACGCAGCTTGGTGCATTTGCTGCCATAGAACGCCCTACGAAACAATTGCAAACGAACCATGGTAGCACTTGTGGCGCGAAGAAAAACTAGTTGTTACAAATCCATCCTTCCTCCGCGTAAACACGCTCCTCGCCCAGGTAGACGGCGTCGGTCACCGCGAACACGTCGATGTGGTAGCGCGCGTCCTTGCGCTTGAAGCCCGGCTTCGGATACACCCCGTGCTTGGCGCCGAGCGACAGGTGGATGCCGCACATGCGCTCGTAGGTGCCGATGTCGTCCACGCGGCGCGCGCGCGTAAAGGCCCGGTTCAGGCCGAAGCCCAGCTCGCGCACCCAGACCTCGCCTTCATCAAGGGTGATCTTGTCCAGCACTTCCTGGAAAGCCGGCGTCGCGTTCTCGGTGCCGACCACGCGCCCGCGCTCGATGATCAGGGTCACCGGCAGGTCCGGGCGGTTCGAGCGGTAACTGGTATCGCCGAAGACGTGCACCTGCACCCGGCCGTGCACCGCCTCCAGGTCGAGCGCCTCGGTGAACACTTCGCCGATCGGGAACTGGCCGCCGACGTTGTTCATCTCGCTGTAGTCGCCCACGTTCAGCTTGGCCGGCTCGAAGGCCGAGCTGAAATGCAGGGTCTCGCCGCCGCCCTCGACCCGCCCATGCGGCGCCGCATCGATGCGGCGTTTGAGCGCACGCCCGGTGCCGCGGAAGTAGGCTGGATCGTAGGCCAGCGCTTCGATGTAGTGCTCCGACTGCGGGCCCGGCATGCGCGACAGGTGCACGTGCTCGATCACCTTCAGGCCCAGCTTGAACAGCTCGACCCGGATGCGGAAGCCGTCGAGGCGGAAGTTGGTCGACTGCACCAGCACCACCAGGTCCTTCGGCCCCATCGCGCGAAAGGCCGCCAGCACCGCCTGCGGCGTGGCGCTGTCGAAGTCGACGAAGCTTGCCTCCTCCAGGTTGAGGCGGTAAGCCTCGGTCAGGGCGCGCGACAGGGGTGTGCGTTCGTCATAGACGACCAGCGCCCGCTGTCCGGGGCCGTGTTCGAGCGCGAGCGCCAGGATGTCGCGCAGGTGCGCGGTGGCGGCGTCGACGGCGGGCGCGGGGAGGTCTGGTGAAACTGGCGTATGCATGTTGAGCGGAAATGGAGGCGAAATCGCCGCCATTATACGTACGTTGGCCAAAAGTTCCGCGCTTCAGCCCGTTTTTGGCTCGTCTATTGATCCTTCAGGTGTCAGGGCACGCTACCCCGTGTACGGCGCGCCGCGCGGCAGTGCCCGGCGCTATGATTTGAGCAACAACAACTGCCCCATCAGGCTAGATGTTGATCAATTATTTGGGCGAAAAGGCGAGAATGACATACCGATGGGAAACGCCTGCCAGTGTCTGGCAGGAAGACGAGCAGGGACAGTTTGCGTTGCTGGCCAGCGAAGGGCTGGGCCGCATCGACTGGCAGGCCCATGCGCCCGGCCGCCTGCCCGACGTTGCCCGCCTGCTCGGCGCCTCGCTGCCGACCAGCTGCGGCTGCGCGCCCATCTACCCCGAAGGTTTCGTTTTCTGCCCGAACTGCGGCAAGCCCTTGCAACGCCTTCCCGGCACGCCTTCGCGCCAGCCCGGCTGGTGGGGCCCGGGTGCCGATGCCATGCTGCCGCGCCATGTGCCGCATGGCTTGCCGGTCACGTCGCTGCCGCTCGGCGACAGCCTGGAGGAACGTCCGGCCGCGCCTCACCCCGGCCGCTGCGACCTGAGCATGCCGACGCCGCCCAACGCCTACTGCGTGTTCGCCGCCGCCCACTACGGCTTTCCGGAGCAGCGCCTGCTGGCGCTGGCGCATACCCGCGGCGTGCTGCAGTACTGGGACCCGGTGGCCGGCCTGTGGCACGTGATGGCGCCGGACGATGGGGCGGCCAGCCTGGCCTTCACCTCCTCCAGCTATGCATGGCTGCCGGTGCTGGAGCCGCGCCGCGGCGAAGTCGCCATCGTGCCGACCAACACGGGCCTGCAACGCCTGTGGATCAATCCCGTCAGCGAAACCTACCGCCTCGAACCCGTGCTGCAGGCGCCGGTCGTTGCGGCGCCCGGCGCCAGGCGCCGCCACATCGCCTGCCTGGTGGCGCCGGAAGGCATGGTGCGCCTGTGGAGCGCGCGCATCGATCTTGATGCGGTCGAGGAATTCGCCTGCCCCGACGTTCCCGCAAGCGGCTGGTCGCGTCCGATCGGCTACGACGGGCGCCTGTTCTGGCTGCACGAGCAGGGACAGCTGGCCTGGCGACCGGGCGAGCCGCCGCTGTTCACGCCCTGGCCCCCGGGCTGGCAACCTCGCCTGGCCTTCGGCGGGCCGACCCAGAGCCGCGACGGCCGCCTGTGGCACATCGGCCATGACGGCCAGGGCTACTCCTTCCTCGAACTCGGCAGCGAGCGGCCGGAGACGGCGCCGATCGACGGCGCGCGCCTGGGCTTCGCCAACTTCCTGTTCCGGCGCGGCCACCCGGTGCTCGACGAGCCCTGGTCGGGCGAACACGTGGAAGACCTGAACCAGGACGAAACCCTGGTGCTGCCGCTACTGCGCGCCTTCAACAACAACCGCAGCCAGCCGAGCGGCCTGGTGCTGCGCATGCACAAGGTCACCGGCCGCGCCGAGGATGCGCTGGAAGAGCGAACGATCGCCCGCACCACGGTCGAATGGATCGGTCGCCGCAACGTGATCCTCGACGAAGTGGTGCGCCTGTCGCGTCCACTGGAGTGCGTGCCTTTCGTCTACGACGGCTGCCTGTGGCTGCACCATCCGGACTGGAACGCGATGCGCGGCTGGCGCCTGGAAGAGCCGGCATGAGGGCGCGTTTCAAGCACTTGCTTGCCGCGCTGGCGGTGCTGTTCGCCATGGCGGGGGCGTGGGCGACGCCGCATGTCTTCCTGGTGCAGAACTCGGGCTGGATGGAACCCTTCTACAGCGACCCGAAGAGCCAGTTCAAGCCGCTCGTCGGCGCCCTGGCCGGCGCCGTGGTGCAGCCGGGCGACGCGCTGGTGCTGGCCGCCTTCAACCAGTCGCTGCCCGGCGCGCCCTCACCGAAGGCGCTGCTGTCGATGAAAGCGATTGATGAGACGGTGCGCAGCCGCGTGGGTGGCGCGCTGGCGAACCTGGACACCGCGCGCAAGCCGAACAGCAGCGCGCTGGCCGACACCGACCTCGGCGAAGCGGTACAGGCGGCCATCACGACGGCGCTCGGCGGCAAGCCGGGCATCGTCTGGCTGGTGACCAATAACCGCAACAGCCCGAACAACGACCAGGCCACGGCCGCGCGCAACCGCGAATTCTATGAGCTGATCCACAAGGGGCAGGCCATCGACAAGGTGGTGGCCTTCCCGCTGCGCATGCCGGTCCAGGGCAAGCACTACCAGGCCAACGGGTTGATGGTGTATGCCTTCGCGGTCGGCAAGGAGGGCAGCCGTGCGCTCGACGGCCTGCTGGCTTCGGGCCGCATCGCCCGCGTGATCACCGAGCAGCCGGCGCGCCTGAAACCGCTCGACCGCGACACCGTCCGCCTGGCGCCGGCCCAGGTGGAGGATGCGCCGGGCGTGTCCTTCTCGCAGGCGCCCGGAGGCGCGCTGCGCGCCGACGTCGACCCGGATGCGCGCACTCCCAGGGCCAGCGTTGCTTGGCGCCTTGAAAACGCGATGTACCCGTACACCATCGTCTCGGCCACACTCGGCGCGCGCTCGATGCTGGCGGGCGAGGATCGTCCCATCAAGCTGGCCAGCAGCCAGGTGGAGAACCTGGCGCCAGGCAAGCCGCTGCCGCTCGGCTCGACCATGCAGCTGCCGGTGGCGCAGTTGCCCGACAAATGGTCGATGGAGGCGCTCAAGTCGGCCGGCTCGGCCTACGTGCTGCCGGGCCGCATCGAGCTGCACCTGGCGAACCAGCGCCTCGCCTTGTCGCAGCATTTCCGCCAGCGCATGGCGGCCCTGTTCCCGGGCGACCCGCTGCCCGACATCTTCACGCCGCCCGCGACCGTGCAGGCCTCCACCGCGGTGCTGCCGCTCGAAGTGCGGGTCCACTACGGCATGGGGCCGCTGGCGGCCCTGGGCGGCCTGGCGGCGGCGCTGTTGGCCGCGGCTGGCGCCGCCGCCTGGGCCTACGGCCGGCCGCGCGTGGCCCAGGTCACGGTCGAGGATGAGCTGCGCACCATGCGCGCCCGTCCCGGCACGACGCAACCGATCTACGACAAGGCCGGCGCCCAGGTGGCGATGCTCAAGACCACCCTGTTCGGCCATCAGTTGACAGACCTGCGCGAAGGCGCACAGGTGCGCTTGGGACGGTAATACCCAAGCCGCTAACAATAACAAGGAAGGAAACCCATGCAAGGCACCCAGACACCATCCGCCCCGTCGCCCGCCGATCCCGGCTTCAAGCTGCCCGATGAATCGGCCTCGCCCCAGGACTCGCTGCCCCAGACCCAGCCGCAGGCCGAGAGCGAGCGCGCCGACCGCCCGGTCGAGGTGGTGCCCGGGACCACCACGGCGCCGGTGCCGGCCACCGACACCTCGACGCGCGACCTGGCGATCGGCGCGGTGGTGTTCGTGATCCTGCTGGTGGTGTACTTCTTCGTCCGCAACGCCTACGTGCATCACCTGGTGGTGCGGCGCGTCGCCCCTTCGTCGGCGGGCAGCGCCGGCTGGCTGCTGTTCGTCGGCCTGGGCTTCCTCTCGGCCGCCGCGGTCCTGGCCATCATCAACGCCAGCAAATTCCTGACCTTCGCCGTCACCGGCCCCCTGGTGGCGGTGGGCCTGGTGGCGCTGGTCGCGGCCCTGTTCATCGGCCGCCGGTAATCCTTCAAAGAGAACGACATGGCAGATTTTCCCAACCCAGCAGCCCTGAACGCGAAAGCGGAGCTCAAGGTCGACCTGCGCCCGACGCTGTTCATCGGCGCCGGCGGCACCGGCATGGAAGTCATGATGCGCATCCGCCGCCGCATCCTGTCGGCGGTCTGGAACCGGCACAACCCGACCCGGGTCGAGTCGATCGCCGACTTCCCGGTGGCGCGCTTCCTGCACTTCGACCTGGACAACAATGCCGTCATCGACGAGGGCAAGTCGCAGCGCACCGATCCCTGGTACGAACTGGTCAAGCTGACCGACGAGGAACGCCTGGTCGAACCGCTCGACCTGCCCCAGTACCACGAGTCCGACGACAGCCTGGCGCGCTTCCCGCTGATCGAAAGCTGGATGCCGCTGCGCCCGAAGAAGCTGCGTTCGCTCGGCATCGACCCCTCGAAAGGGGCGGGCCAGATCCGTGCGCTGGCGCGGCTTTATTTGTTCGACAAGTACCCCAAGCTGAGGGGACGCATCAAGGGCGCCCTGAATTCCCTGGGCAGCAACGCCGGCATCGAGCGCAAGGAGAATTACCAGCGCCTCGGCCTGCAGGTCGATACCTCGAAGTTCCGCATCGTCGTCATCGCCTCCTGCGCGGGCGGCACCGGCGCCGGCAGCGTGCTGGACCTGGGCTGGCTGTCGAAAGCCATCGCGCGCCAGGAAGTGTCGGATAGCCAGGTCGACCTGGTGCTCCTGATGCCGGGCGGCTTCGCCAAGGCCAACAAGGAACGCACCGAGGCCAATGCCTACGCCACCCTGATGGAGCTGGAGACGGCCATGCGCGACATGAACGCGCAGGTCCACTGGATGGACCCGGACAGCATCACAGGGCGCGGCGCGCCCTACGACGACGTGTATTTCGTCGATACCGCCAACCTCGCCAACAAGGCCACGCTGGATGTGAAGGACGTGTACCAGATGGTGGCCGACACCCTGTTCGAAGATTTCGCGTCGGCCGATTTCGCCAACCGCAAGCGTTCGGTGGCGGTCAACCAGCAGCAGCACAAGCTCGGTCCCTACAACCCGCGCGTGCCCGAGCAGCGCTTCGGCGACATGCGCCTGTCCTATTCGAAGGTGTATTCGGCCTTCGGCCAGTCCGTGCTGGATACCCAGCAAAGCCTGCGCGACGACATCCGCGCCTACGAGCTGGCCGGGCTGATGGTCAAGGCCTTCTTCGGCCTGGCCGGCAGCGACGGCAATGCGCGGCGCGCCGGCGACGCGGAACGCGACAGCTTCATGCGCGAGCAGATGGACATGGCCGAGCGGCCCTTCGACATCTTCCCCGACTTCCGCAAGGGCACCGTGGACGTCACGCCCTTCCCGGAATATGCGCTCACCGGCACCCTGCTGCTCGACAAGGACGGGCGCCTGCTGCTCGAACGCGTCGAGAGCAAGGTGCAGCTGGAAGTCGACCGCATCATGGCCTCCTACGACATCCGCCAGTGGCGCGAGAAGGTGGCCGAACTCTTGCCTCAGCTGGAACGCGACGCCATCCGCGAGGCCGGCGCCACCGCCGAGACCAGCGAAGACCGCATCAAGCGCCACACGAGCGAGGTCACGGCGCGCCAGAAGACCCGCGTGCGCGAGCGCCTGTACGCCTTGCTGGACGACCGCAAGCAGGGTGGCCTGGAATTCGTGCTCTCGCTGCTGGAACAGGTCAAGGCGCGCCTGTCGCAGCGCGACATCGCCAATGCCGAGCGCAACGGCCGCCGCTACCGCGACATCCGCGACGCGCTGCGCACGCGCCAGGTGGAAGAATCGCTGAACAACCTGTCGCAGGCCGCCGGCCGCATGTTCGGCAAGGAGCCGCAGGCGCGCGAAGTCATGAACCACCTCAAGCGCGACATCGCCGACTACCTGCGCTTCCACCTGCTGGCGGTCGCCGCCAACCAGTCGATCGAAGTGATGCGCAATATGTCGGCCTGGCTGGGCGAACCGCAGGCGCCCGACGAGCACGGCAATGCCCAGTGGACCGGCGTCGCCGGCGAATTCCAGGAAGGCCGGCGGATGGTGGCGGCCATGCTGGTGGCCGCCGACCAGCGCATCAGCCAGCTGCGCGCCGATGCGCGCCAGGAGCACGCCACCTACATCAAGCTGGCCAGCGACACGCTGCCGCCGCCGGTGCGCTTGAGCAGCGACGTGAGCAGCTGGAGCGAGGAAGTGTTGCTGGAATTCGGCGGTTCGGCACGCCTGTTCCCGCAGCTGGGCGACGAGCGCCTGCGCGCCGACCTGCTGCTCAAGCTGTTCCGCCGCGCCCAGCTGCAGCTGTCGACCCAGGAGCTGGAGCAGCCGGCACCTTGCGACCCGCTGCTGGAGCGCCTGAACAGCATGACGCCCCAGGAACGCCGGCGCGTGTTCGCCGAGTGGATCCGCAGCGCCATGCCCTGGGTGAACGCGCGCTTCTCGGCCGAGTTCACGCCGAATGCCGACCAGTTCAAGTGCTTCATCGGCGTTGGGGACGTGAGCGCCTGGCGCAAGATGGAGGGCGAGCTGCGCGCCGCCGTGCCCACCGGCTACTTCCACGGAGACCTGCTGTCGGTCGTCAACACCGGGATTTCCGGCAAGGCGGTGTGCTACATCGAGCTGTCGGGCTACCCGATGACCGTACTGCGCGGCCTGCCGACCTGGCGCGCCTCGTACCAGATCGAGAACCCGAAGATCCCGACCCACCTGCATTTCGACGCCACGCGCTTCCGCCATCCGCTGTCGCCCTCGATGGATGAACTGAACCGCCTGGCCGACGACTACGAATGGTTCCTGCAGGCGATCGCCCTCGGCGTCATCCGCCGCAAGGCCGACCTGGGCGACCGCGAGGCCAGCTTCCAGCCGCGCGGCCAGTACCTGTTCGAGGTCGAGCCGGGTTCGGGCGAGTGGCTCCAGATCGGCAACGAATTTGCGATCCGCTCCAACGGCCTGCCGCCGTACTACCGCGATGGGGTGATCGGCGCCGTGCGCCACCGCCTGGCCAACATGGGGCCGCACCAGCTGGTGCTGCTGGCGGCCCTGATGCGCTACTACCAGCTGCGCGTCTACGAGCCGCGCCTGGAGGTGGACGAGACCGGCGCCCAGCTGCCGTCGCCCTCGCTGCCGAACATCACCGCGCGGCGCCTGTACGACGGGTGGATCCGGCGCGCCGCCGCGCTTGACCCGACGCTGTCGCCGAGCCAGATCGAGACCGCGCTCGGCAGCATCCAGGGGTGGACCGAGGCGGTGCCGGATTCCGCCAGCGACGCCTACAGCTGGGAGGTCGAGCGGCCGGTGGACAAGCGTGTAATCCTGCCGCAGTACCTGCACAGCGACGCGCATGCGGCCGCGGTGCTGCAGGGACGCGCCGCGGCGGCGGTGGAGTTGGCCAAGGCCGCGCCGGTGGTAAACGCCGTGGGGCAGGCGGACGGGCCGCGCTACAAGCTGTTCGTGCAGGGCGCGCAGCGCGGCCCCTTCACGATCGACGAGATCGCGCGCCAGGCGGCGCGCGGGGAGATCGACGGCGCGACGCGCGCCTGGAACATGGCCTGGAACCCGAAGCTGGACAAGTGGAGCACGGTCGGTGCGCTGCCTGAACTGGCGGCGGTGCTGGGCGACGCGATTCCCGATCCGGACGATGTCCCGGACCCCGAATGAAGGACGGCATGGTGCAAGACGACGCGGTCTACCGCTGCATCGGCCCGCACTGCGGGCGCCTGATGCCGAGGCGGGTGAATTTCTGTCCATGGTGCGGCACGGCGCAGCAGGCCGTGCAGCCGGTGACGCCGGTGCTGGCGAAACCGCCGGCGCCGGCGCCCACTGCCGCAGCGCCGCCCGCGCCGACGGTCGCCCCGACGCCGGCGCCGACCGCGCCGCCGCCTCCGGTTCCGGCCGCAGGCCCGGCGCCGCAGCAGTCCCAGGCCCAAGGGCTGGCCCGGCCGCCATCGCAGCCGCAGTCCGGACGCGGCATTCCGCCGCCACCCGGCGTCGGCCGCGCTGCGCCAGCGGGTCCGACGCCGGCCCAGCCACCGCGGCGCGCGCCGATCCGGCTGCGCTGGTGGATCGCCGCGCTGGCGGCGCTGTGGCTGATCTGGGTCATGGTGCGCCCGGAGGGCAGCCGCATCGAGCGGCGCATGGAACGTGCGGTCGCGCTGGCCGTCGAGTGCAAGGCCAGGGACGCGCAGGACGAACTGATCGCCCTGCGCAGCACCCGCGCCACGCCCGAGCAGCTGCGCCAGGTGCAGCAGTCGCTCAACAAGGCGGCCGCCGACTGCACGCGCGCCGAGCAGCGCGCCAAGGCCTGGCTTGACGCCTCCGGCGCGATCAAGAAACTGCGGCGGGCGCGCGCCTACGACAAGGCGCTGGCCAGGCTGGCCGTGTTCACCAAGCGCTGGGGCGAGGACGACCAGACCCGCGCCCTGCGGCTGGAGATCGTCGACGAGCGCGAGCACCCGCTGGCCGATCCCTCCCGCAACGAGTGAGCGGCTATCCGAGCCAAGCGTCAGCCACGTTTTTCGGCACCGGTGTATGCTGGCCGGCAAGCAGACAGCTGGAGTCAAGCATGAAAACGAGCATGTTGAGCACGCTGTTGCTGCTTGCCGCGCTGGCAGGCTGCAGCCGTGACGAGGAAGCGATGGGGCCGGCCCAGCGCGCCGGCAAGGCGCTGGACGAGGCCGGTGCGAAGGTCTCGCGCCAAGTGGACCAGGAACTGGCCAAGGTCGACCGCGCGACCGAAGAGGCACGCGAGAAGGTCGTGGATGCCACCCGCGACGCCAAGGGCGGCCTGAAGCGGGCTACCGAGGAAGTCGGCAAGAAGGTCGAGAACGCGGGAGAAAAGATCCAGGACGTGGTCGACTGAACCGACGGGCCGCGTCGTTCTCAGGCAAACGCCGCCTTGTCGACATGTGCGTGGTGGCCCGGCAGGAGCGACAGCACATCGTCGAACGCGACGGGTTTGTTCAGGTGATGTTCGATCCCGGCCGCCGCCGACCTGGCGCGCGCAAGCTCGTCGCTCCAACCCGTCAGCGCCACCAGCCGCGTACGTTCATCGAGCAGTCCCGACTCGCGGGCGCGGATGGCGACCTCGTATCCCGAAATATCGGGCAAGCCAATGTCGAGAAACATGACGTCTGGCCGCCAGCCTCCGAGCGTGGCGAGGGCGCTCGCACCGTCATGGGCTAGCGCGACGGTATGCCCCTCGGATTCGAGTAGCGCTTGCAACATCTGTGCCGAATCAACATTGTCGTCGACGATCAGGATCCGGCTTCCGGCAGGGCCGCAATGGATGGCATCGGTGGACGGTGCGGCGGCCGGGATGGCTTCGGCGAGCGGAAGAACCAGCTCGAAACGCGCTCCCTGTCCGGCCCCATCGCTGGCGGCGGTCAAGCTCCCGCCGTGGGCCGCAACCAGGTGATGCGATAGCGCCAGCCCAAGCCCGAGCCCGCTGTTGCCATGCATGCCGCTGGCATGTTCCTGGCTGAACAATTCGAACAGACGCGGCAGCATGGCGGCCGAGATACCGCGGCCGTTGTCGCTGACGACCAGTACGGCCTCGGCGCCGCGCAACTCGACGGCCAGCGCGATGCGTCCGCCCGGCGGGGTAAACTTGAAGGCATTGTGCAGCAGGTTCGACACGCACTGCGCGATCCGGACCGCGTCGACCCGGACCGGTAACGCGAACGCGGGGATGGTGGCGCTGAACGCATGCTGGCCGGTGTCGATCATGGGCTGGCAGGTCTCGATCGCACTGTCCAGTACCTGGCGTAAATCGATATGCGACGGGCGCAGGTGCAGCTTGCTGGTGTGGATGCGCGAAACGTCCAGCAAGTCGTCGACCAGACGCGTCAGCTGTCTGCTCTGGCGGTCGATGACGGCGGCGGCGCGCCCGATCCCGGCGTCGCGCGACGAGGCGCTGATCAATTGGGCGGCCGTGCGGATCGGCGCCAGCGGATTGCGCAGCTCGTGTGCCAGCGTGGCAAGGAATACGTCCTTCTGGCGGTCCGCTTCGCGCAGTTCCGCTTCGCGCGCCATCAGTTCGCTCTGGCTGGCGCGCAGCTCTTCCCCCTTCGCACGCAGCTGGCGCATCGCCTTGGTCATGAGGTGGATGACGATGCAGTCGATGACCAGGATCCCGGCGAAGAATACCAGGGCGATCAGGTCGCTCTTCGGCATCAGGTGCAGGGCTACGGGAGGTCCCATGAAGAATGCCCATGCAGCGACCGTGCTCAAGGCGGCGACCAGCAGGCCGGGTCCCAGTCCGGTCAGCCAGGCCGCCAGCAGGACAGCGGGGAAAAAGGAAAGGAAGGGAAATCCGCGCGCGGGCAGCACGCCGATCAACAGGAAGCGTACCCATAGCGCCAGGGCGAACAGGGCGAGGGCGATACCATAGCGCAGGGATTTGCGGGTCGTGTCGATGCTTTGGAAAGGCGAAAGGAGCGAGGCGAGCATGGGAGGAGGGCAAGGCGCGCCCGCTGGTAAATATGCCAGTGTAGAGGGTCGACGCGCTTTTTGGAACAAGCTTATCTATCGTCCGCAGCGTCGCAGCGGGACGTTTCAGGTATTCAGGCGCTGGCGCGCAAGTCAGCCTGGCTCCCCAGCACTACCGACATCCTGACCTGCCCCTTGCGCCAGGCCTGTTCGAGGTTCTGCTCGATCTCTTCCACGCATACCTGCGACGCATCGCCGAAGCCCTGCAGGCCATAGGCGCGGTTGCGTCCGTGCGCCTTGGCTAGGTAGAGCGCCATATCCGCCAGGTTGACCGCGCGTTCCCATGGCAGCAGCACCCCGCCGCAGCTCAGCGGGAAGGGCACGAAGCCGATCGACACGTTCACGCTCAGGGTCTGGCCGCCGTGCGCGATCCTCACCGCCGACACGCCGTCCAGGATGCGCTGCGCCACTTCGTCCAGGCCCGCACGCGGGATCGACGGCAGGAAGGCCAGGAATTCCTCGCCGCCCCAGCGCACGATCATGTCGGTCTCGCGCAGGATCTCGCGCAGGCTGGCGGAAATCGCCGTCAGCACCGCGTCGCCCGCCGCGTGGCCCCAGGTGTCGTTGATGTGCTTGAAGTGGTCGGCATCCAGCAGGAACAATGCACCGCATTGTTCGGGCGCCGCGGTCTCCACCGGCGTCTCCGGCTGCGGCATGCGGAGCATGGTGTCCAGGAAGTGGCGGCGGTTGTACAGCCCGGTCAGCGGGTCGCGCACGCTCTGCTGCTTGAGTTCCTTGTTTTTCTCGTGGAGCTTGGCGTTGGCCTGGCGCACCTTGCGGTACAGCAGGCCGACCACGACCGATGCCAGGGCGAACACCGCCGCCAGCAGCCACCAGACGCGCTGCTGCAGGTGGTTGACCTGGTTCTCGCTGCGCAGCAGCTCGATCTCGCGCTGCTTCTTCTCGGTCTCGTATTTCTCCTGCAGGTCGAGCACGGCGCGCTGGCGGCGCTTCTCGAACAGCTCGTTCGAAATCCTGCGTTCGCGATGGTAGGCACGCAGCGCGCCGGCCAGGTCGCCGGCGCGCTCGAGCGCCTGGCCGTATTCCACCAGCACGGCCTGCAGCTGCGGCTGGTCGCCCAGGTTCTCGTAGGCGCTCATGCCGGCTTCGATATGGCGCTTACCTTCCTCCAGGCGGCCGGTGGCCAGGTAGGCCTGGCCCAGGTTCAGGCGTGCGGTCGCTTCCAGCCCGGCGTTATTCAGCGCGCGCGCCGCCGTGATGGCCTGCTCCGCGAAGCGCGCGGCATCGCGGTAGTCGCGCAGTTTCAGGTAGCAGTCCGATAGGTTGACCAGGGTACGCGCCACCATTGCATCGGCGCCGAGCGAGCGCTCGATCGCCAGGCTATCTAGCAGCGCCTTCAGGCCGCGCGCATACTGACCGGTGTCCACGGCCAGGCCATACTCCGCGTGCTTGAGGGTTGCCATGCGCCCCGGCGAATCGGTTTTGCGCGCAGCTTCGATGGCTTCGGACAGCGCTTCGAAACCCTTGTCATACGCGCGCATCTGCGTGTACAGGCGAATCAGCGCGTTGAGCGACATGACGATCTGGGTCGGATCGCCATGCTTGCGCGCCAGTGCCACTGCGGCCTGCAGGCGTTCGAGCGCTTTTGGGAAGTTTCCTTCCTCCGCATACGATTCACCCCCAGAAATCGTGGCGCGGACTTGCAGCTCGATATTATTCGTCCGATAAGCGAGCCGTTCGGCCTCCCAGTGATAACGATGCGATTGCGCCAGCTCGGAACGACGATAAGCCATGTATCCCTTGATTAGCAGCCCTTTGGCAATCGCTTCATCGGCGCCGTAACGGCGCCCAAGGGCCACCAGCTCGTTGGACACGGTCTCGGCGGCCTCGTGTTTACCGAGACCGTAGTAGCCGTGCGATAGCTGATTGAGGAATTCGATGCGCTGGGCGAGAGGCGCCGCCCGTCCCTCCGGCTCGGCCGCCAGCAGCAGCGGCAGAGCGCGCTCTGGCACGTACTTGTTGAGCTCACGGATTTCCGACAGCCGCTGCGCCAGCGGCACAGAGGTGTCCGCCTCTGCGCCGGTTGCAAGGGATGACACCATGCACAGCGCCGCGGCGAGCACGAAACTACGCGAGCGCGCCAGTGATCGGGAGAGGGATGAGGGCATGGAAAGGTCTCGGGACAGCGGAAAATCCGTCTTTTTGATTCAAACCATTATATTCCTGTTGCAAACCGGAAATTCAGTTTCTCTTCAAATTTCACCAAAATGACACATATGCATAGGGAATAAAATCGATTCTCATTTGGCATTAGCCCCCTGTTTTCGACCACTTGTCGCAAACGGCTGGAGCCGGCACTCGGCCTTTCGTATAGTCGACCTAAGGACAATGCAAAGGGGGAGAGACGCTGGAACTGCGCGGGGTAAGCAAACAATTCGGCAAGGACGTGAAGGCGGTGGACGGCGTCTCGCTGTCCCTGGGGCAGGGCGTGGTCGGCCTGATCGGCCACAACGGCGCCGGCAAGTCGACCCTGATGGGCTGATCGCCACCCTCATGCGCCCCAGCAGCGGCCAGATCCTGTTCGATGGCAGCGACATCGTGGAAAAAGCCGGATGCGATCAGGCACCGCCTCGGCTACCTGCCGCAGGATTTCGGCGTTTACCCAAACCTGAGCGCGCTCGAATTCATGCAGTACTTCGCGGCCCTCAAGGGCGTGCGCGACGGTACACGCATCCGCCGGCTGCTCGAACTGGTCAACCTGCACGACCAGGCGCACCGGCCCGCGGCCTCGTTCTCGGGCGGCATGAAGCGGCGCCTGGGCGGCAGCAGCCTGCTGGTGGTGGACGGTGCGCGCGTGCTGTACACCAGCTCGGCGCTGGCGCTGGGCAGCGCCGTCATGGGCGCCCTGCTGTTCAGCCTTGCCGGCTTCTACCTGGCGCGCGGGCGCACCGGCGAAGACCTGAGGAGCGGCATCGGCGGCGTCATCGGCGCGACCCCGGCTGGCGATGCGCTGCTGGTGGCCAGCCGCTGGCTGGGCGCGGTCGGCTCGCTGGTGCTGCTGCTTGGCGCCTTCATGCTCACCACCCTGGCCTGCCACCTGCTGCGCGGCGAAGGCCCGATACAACCCCTGGTCTACCTGCAGACCTATGGCTTGCTGCTGCCCATGGCATTCTTCTGCGCCAGCTGCGCCGTCCTGTGCGACAGCTGGAGCCCGCTCATGGGCAAGGCCGGCGACCTGCTGTATTTCGTGGTGTGGATGTCGATGCTGTCGCTCGGCGCCGCGGTGGAAGAGGGCAGCGCGGTGTCCACGCTGGCCTGGCTCGATTTCACCGGCCTGGCGCACGCCATGGCCGGCCTGCGCAGCCAGGTCGACACGCAGTTCCTGGGCATCGGCATGATGAATTTCGATGCGGCGCTGCCGCCGCACACCCTGCCGCAATGGATGTGGACCACGGCCATGGTGCGCGACCGCTTCCTGTCGGCTGCGCTGGCGCTGCTGCCGCTGCTGCCGGCGGTCCTGCTGTTCCACCGCTTCTCGCCGGACCGCGTCAAGGCCGGCAGGGCGCGCCGGCGCCGTTCGCCCCTGGCCCTGCTCGACGGCTGGCTGCGTCCGCTGGCGCGGCTGGTGACGCCCTTGATGCGCCTGGCCGCGCGCACCCCTGGCCCGGGCGGGCAGGTGCTGGCCGATGCCGCCCTGGTGCTGGTGTCGGCGCCCAGCGCGATCCTGGCGCTCGCCGTCTGCTTCATCGGCGGCCTGGTGCTCCCAAGCGTGGTCCTGCCCGGCCTGCTGGCCGGCGCCCTGGTGTTCTGGGGCATCCTGTGCAGCGAGAGCACTACGCGCGACACCAGTGCCGGCTGCGACAGCCTGAGCGCCGCCGTGCCGGGCGGGATCCGCCGCCGCTTCCTGCGCCAGTGGGCGGCCGCGCTGCTGCTCGGCCTCCTGTTCATGGGACCGATCGCCCTGCGCTGGAGCCCCGTGGAGCCGGTGCGCGCCTTCGCCCTGCTGGGTGGCCTGGTGGCGCTGTCCGGCTGCGCCGCCCTGTTCGGGCAGCTGAGCCGCACGCCGCGCCTGTTCCTCGGCCTGTTCCTGTTCGGCTTCTACGTGATGATCCAGACCAAGGGCATGGCCATGATGGATGCCGTGGGCTTTCACGGCGACGCCAGCCTGCAGTCGGCCGGCGGCTTCCTCGCGGCCGGGCTGGCGGCGGTGGCGGCCGGCATCACCTGGAGCCGGCGCGGCTAGACCTTGCGAAGGGTGCAGGCGCCTGAAAACGGACGGGCTATACTTGGCCGTCCCGTTCCGACGCGAGGTGATGCGATGTGGAAAACACCGTGGTTCCGCTGGGCGCCGTGCTCGGCTTTGCGTTCGGCGGCTTCTTCGACGGCATCCTGCTGCACCAGATCCTGCAGTGGCACCATTTGCTCAGCCTGGTGCCGGGCATCGACGACCTGCGCATGCAGGTGCTGTGGGACGGCTGGTTCCATGCGCTGATGTACGTGATCGCGCTCGCCGGCCTGGCCGGCCTGTGGCGCCTGCACCGCCGCGGCACAGGGCAGTGGGGCTGGCCGCTGGTGGGAGCGGTGCTGGTCGGCTTCGGCCTCTGGCACGTGGTCGACACCTTGCTGTCGCACTGGCTGCTGCAGATCCACCGCATCCGCGTCGACAGCGACGATCCGCTTCTATGGGACCTGTTGTGGCTGGCGCTGTTCGGCCTGCTGCCGCTCGCGCTCGGCCTGCGCCTGCGGCGCCACGGTGGCGGCCCCGGCCTGCAGGGCACGGCCGCGATGCTGGCGCTGCTGGCCCTGACCTCGGGCGCAGGCGCCTGGGCCCTGGTGCCGCCGGCGCAGACCGGGTTCGCCACCGTGGTGTTCCATCCCGGCGCCGGGCCGCGCGAAGTGTTCGCGGCGCTCGACGCGCTCGATGCGCGCCTGGTGTGGAGCGACCGGGCGATGGGCGTGGTGGTGGTTGCGGTGCCCGAGGAGCGGCGCTGGGGTTTCTACCGGCACGGCGCGCTGCTGGTGAGCGGGGCGGGCGTGCCGGCGGGCTGCTTCAACTGGAGCCGTATCTAGCCGGCCTGCGTGCTGCTACCATGCGGGCAATGAAGAATGCCTTGCCAGCGATATGCGCATCCGTGAACTAGCCGTCGGCGCCGGCCTGGCCGGCCTGCTGGCCGGCGTGGTGATGCTGACCCTTCCCGCACCGGAACCGGTCAAGGTCGCTGTTCCCGCGCCGCGCGCCCTGCCGGCGCCTGCGCTCCAGCCGGCGCCGCCTGCCGCGCGGGCCCCTGCTGCGCCGGTTCCGGCAGCCGGGCAGGCGCCGGCCTCGTGGCGCGAGCTGCACGCCAGGTTCGTGCAGGCGCCCAACCTGCGCGTGTTCTTCTACGAAGCCATGCGCAAACCCGGCAGCGGCGCCTATTTCTACGCGTCGAACGTGCTGGAAACCTGCCGCCGCGCCCTGGAACAGACCCTGCCCGCGTTGCCGGCGGCGCGCCGCGCCGCCGCCGAGGAACTGTTGCGGCGCTGCGACTTCACCCCGGAGGGCCTGGAAGACGCCGAGCGCGAGTTGGGCGCCGCCCGCAACCTCCGCCTGAGTACCGATCCGCTGCTGGGCAGCATGTTCGACTACCTGGCCGCGGACGGTCCCGAGGGACGGTCGCGCATGCTGCTGGCGGCCTTCGAGCAGGGCAACCCGGACGTCATCGCCTCGCTGGTGTCCCCGGTCTTCCATGAACGGGTGCCGGTGCGGGACGAACAGGATTCGACCGCGCGCGGCGTCCCTTTCGGGGGTGCGCTGGTCGCCTGCCGCCTGGGCGCCGACTGCGGGCCGGGAGCGCCGCGCACCCTGGAACTGTGCATGATGCTCGGCTGGTGCGCCGACAGCGTCCCGGCGGCCCTGCAGCAAGGGCTGGGCGCGCAGTTCGCCGCGCTCGACCGGCTGGCGAGCCAGGTCGTGGACGAGATCCGGCGCCGTGACGCCCGGCGCCTGGTGCCGGCGCCGAGGGATTAAATCGCGATCTGTTGCAGCAGATACAGGCGCTGATACAGGCCACCTTCGATCCGCATCAGGTCCTCGTGCGAACCGGCTTCGGTGATGCGGCCGTGGTTCAGCACGATGATGCGGTCGGCCGCGCGGATGGTCGATAGCCGGTGCGCGATCGCGATGATGGTCACCTTGCCGCGCAGTTCTTCCAGGGCTTCCTGCACGATCTGCTCGGTGGCGCTGTCGATGCGCGAGGTCGCCTCGTCCAGCAGCAGGATGCGCGGCTCGCCCGCCAGCGCGCGCGCGATCGCCAGCAGCTGCTTCTGGCCCGAGGACAGGCGCGAGCCACCTTCGCCCAGCTGGGTCTCGTAGCCCTGTTCTAGCGCCGCGATGAAGCCGTGCGCGTGGGCGGCGCGCGCCGCTTGCTCGATGCGCGCGAGCGGCAGGCCGCGTCCCATGTCGATGTTCTCGCGTGCGGTGGCGGCCAGGATGAAGGGATCCTGCGGCACCAGGCCCACCTCGTTGCGGAAGCGCTCGTTGCCGATCGAGGCCAGCGGCAGGCCGCCGATCTCGATGGTCCCTTCGTCCGCGGTGTAGTAGCGCAGCAGCAGCGAGAGCAGGGTCGACTTGCCGCTGCCGGTGTGGCCGACGATGCCGAAGAAGGCGCCCTGCGGGATGTCGAGCGACAGTTCGTGCAGCACGCGCTGGCCTTCCACGTACGCGAAGTTGACGTCGCGTACCCGCACCGCCGGCGCCTTCGCGTCGAACGCCGCCTCGTTGCCGACGCGACCCTGCGCATGTTCGGCCGCCCCGGCCTCGTCGAGCAGGGTGGAGACGCGCGCGGTGGCGACCACCGCCTGCTGCAGGCCGCTGAACTGCATGGTGATCTGGATCAGCGGCTCGACCACCCGCGCGATGTAGCTGATGAAGGCATACAGCACGCCCACTTCCACCGCGTTCATCTGGCGCTGGCCGAAGCCGTAGATCACGATGGTCAGCAGCACCACGTTGAGCAGGTCGAGGGCCGGGCGCAGCAGGAAGGCGTTGGCCTTCAGTTCGGCCAGGCGCGCCTTGCGGTGCGAGCGGTTGGTGTGCAGGAAGCGCTCGCCGAAGCGGCCCTGGGCATTGCTGGCCTGCAGGACGCTCATGCCGCCGATCGATTCCGCCATCTGGCCGTTGATGTCGCTGCGCAGGGCGCGGGCGCGCGTGACGGCCGGCGCCGACAGGCGCTGGTAGAGCCAGACGATGCCGACCACCGCCGGCACCAGGGCCAGCACCACCAGCATCAGGCGCCAGTCGAGCCAGGCCATCGCGATCATGGTGCCCACCAGCACGATGCTCGAATCGAGCATCACGAACAGCACCTGGATGTACAGGGTCTTGACCGCCTCGGTGTCGTTGGTCACGCGGCTCACCAGCTGGCCGGTGATGGCGCGATCAAAAAAGGCCATCGGCAGGCGCAGCACGTGGCCGTAGACCCATTCGCGCAGGCGCCGGACCGAGCGCATCGCCAGGCCCGACAGGCGGATCAGCTGCAGGTAGCGGATCCAGGACGAGGCCCAGCCGGTGAGCACCAGGCCGCCGAGCAGCAGCGACATGCGGGTCCAGTCCAGGTTGCGGGTCAGGAGGTGGTCGTCGATCAGCGCCTTGCCGAGCAGCGGGCCGAGCACTTCGAGGGCGGCGGCGATCACCAGCCAGAACGTGGCCCAGTACAGGTGGCGGCGGTCCGGGTCGGCGGCGCGGCGCAGCAGGCCGGCGGCCTGCGCGGTCTGGGCGCGCATCGGGACCTGGTTGGTATCACTCTGCATCGATGCTGGCCTCCAGTTGTTGATAGCGCCACTGGCTGGCATACCAGCCGTTCAGGAGCAGCAGTTCGTCGTGGGTGCCCGATTCCGTGACGCGGCCTTCGCGCAGCACCACAATGTGGTCGGCCCCGGCCACCGCCGATAGCCGGTGGCTGGCGATGATCGCGGCGCGTTCCGGACGGGCCGCGCGCAGCTCGTCCAGGTGTTCCAGGATGCGGGTCTCGGTGCCGGTGTCCACCGCCGACAGGGCGTCGTCGAGCAGTAGCAGCGCACTGTCGGCCAGCAGGGCGCGCGCGATGGCGACGCGCTGGCGCTGGCCGCCGGACAGGGTGATGCCTTTCTCGCCCACCGGCGTGTCGTAGCCGTAGGGGAAGCGCAGGATGTCGTCGTGGATCGAGGCCATCTTGGCCGCTTCCTCGATCTCGGCGCGCGAGGCGCCGGGGCGGGCCAGCGCGATGTTCTCGGCAATCGTGGCCGAGAACAAGAAGGATTCCTGCGGCACCCAGCTCATGGCCGCACGCAGGGCGTCCAACCGGTAGTCCTCCAGCGCGTGGCCGGCCCAGGTGACGCTGCCGCGCTGCGGCGTGGCCTGGCGCAGCAGCACCCGCAGCAGGGTCGACTTGCCGGCGCCGGTCGGTCCCACCAGGCCCAGGGTCTGGCCCGGCTCCACCCGCACCGATACGTCGTCGAGGGCAGGGCGCCCGGCGTCGCCGTAGGCGAAGCCGACACCCTCGAGTACCAAGGCGCCGCGGCCCACCTGTTCGAAGGTGCCGCTGTCTTCGACCGTGAGCGGGGCGTCCAGCAGCGGCTGCAGGCGCGCCAGGCCGGCGCGTCCGCGCTCGATCAGCGACAGCACCCAGCCGGCCGCGAACATCGGCCAGATCAACTGGCCCAGGTACATCGAGAAGCTGGTGAGCGCGCCCACGGTCAGCTCGCCGTTCCAGACCAGGTAGCCGCCCAGGCCCAGGGTCAGGCCGGTGGCCGCGGTCAGGGTCAGGCCGACCGCCGGTTCGTAGGCCGCTTCCCAGCGCTGGGCATTCAGGCTGGCGTCGGCCGCCTTGCCCGCCAGGTCGCTGAACTGGGTGGCGCTGCGCGCTTCAAGGCCGAGGGCGCGCAGGGTGCGCACCCCCGACAGCGATTCCTGCACGTGGTCGTTGAGCGCCGAGAAGCGCTTGAGCGCATCGGCTTCCGCCGTGTGCACCTGGCGCGAGATGCGCCAGAACGCGAAGGCCATCAGCGGGAAGGGCAGCAGGGCGACGGCGGCCAGGCGCGCATCGACGCCGAGCGTCATGATGCCCAGCACCATGACCAGGGTCAGGGTGCCGTCGAAGCCGGCCAGCATCGCCTCGCCGGCCGCCATCTCGATGGCGTCGATGTCGTTGGTGGCGAGCGCCATCAGGTCGCCGGTGCGCTGGCGCTGGTAGAAGCCGGGGCCCTGCGCCGCCAGGCGCGCGTACAGGCGCGTGCGCAGCTCGACGCCGAGGTTGTAGGCGGCCGAATACAGGCGGATGCGCCAGCCGACCCGCAGCACATAGATGGCCACGCCCAGGCCGAGCAGCTGGGCCAGCCCGAGCAGCAGCGCGTCCTGGTCAAGGCTTTGCGCCGCCAGGCCGTCGACCAGGGCGCCGACCTTACGCGGAATCAAAACCGTGCAGATGGCGACGCCGGCCAGCATGAAGGCCGACGAGACATAGGCATGCCAATGACGGCGGACGAAACCGCCGATCAGCCTTGCGAGACTCATGTTGTTCCTTGAGATTGGTGCAGCCCGCGCTATCCAGGCACGTAAAAACGACTAGCGGGCCGAAGCCCGCTAGTGTAGTCGCTTTGCCAATCGGGCGCAGCCGCGTCCGTGCTGCAAGTTTATTTCTTGCGCTTGGACACCGCCGGCGCGGGGACGAGCTTCGGTGCTTCGGCGCCTTCGTCGGTCGCCAGTTCGGCCACCGGTGCAGCGGCAGGGTGGGGGACGGCGGCCGCGCGCGCGGCGCCCTTGCCGACTGCCTTGGCGATGGCTTTCGGTTCGGCGACCGGGACCGGCTCGGCGGCCAGCGTTTCAGCTACTGCCTCGGGTGCGGCAGCCGGCTCGGCCACGACGACCGGTTCGCTCACGGGAGCGAAGGCCGCCACCGGATGCGCGGCTTCCACGGCAGGGGCAGCTTCTACGGCAGCCTCGACGACGGACTCGACGGCGGCAACCGATGCGGGCTGGACCTCGGCGACGCCGCTCTCGACCACTTCCACGGTCTCGATGGCCTGTGGCGCCGACAAGCCCTGCGGACGCACGGCATACGGGCGCACGCCGGCAGCGATGCCGAACAGCTCGCGGCCATAGGAGAACAGGCTGCGGAAACCTTCCTCGGCCTGGCCGCCAAGGCTGAGCACGTCGCGCGGGTCGCGCGAGTTCAGCAGTGCGAAGGAAGCGCCGAGCGAACGCTGGACGGCGTCACGCGAGACCGCCATGTTAAGGGCGGCCACGCGGCTGGCGCTCTCGAGCGTCTGGCTGGCGATGGCATTGAAAAAATCGAACTGCGCGTCGAACTGGGCCTTGCGTACTGCGGAAAACTGGTCGCTGATTGAAGTCATGAGATTTCCTTGTCAGTCATTTATGGCGCACTGCAATATAACTAGTGTAGCCATGAATGGCCGGTGTTGCAAACCACTTATTTTATTCTTTAGTTACAGAAATCTTGCGCTGCAGCATTATCAGGTCTTGTGGATTTTGCTTGACCGTCCAGTCTTCCAGGAAATCGTTACAATCGGAGGGACAAAAGGAGGAGTGCATGGATCTCGTGATTCGCAACGCCACCCTGCCGGACGGCAGCCACGGCATCGACATCGGCATCAACGGCGAGCGCATCGTGGCCGTGGAAAAGCGGCTGGGAGCGCAGGGCGCGCGCGAGATCGACGCCGGCGGCGACCTGGTCAGCCCGCCCTTCGTGGATGCGCACTTCCACATGGATTCGACCCTCAGTTACGGCATGCCGCGGGTGAACCGCAGCGGCACCCTGCTGGAAGGGATCCGCCTGTGGGGAGAGCTGAAACCCCAGCTGGCGCAGGACGCGATCGTCGAGCGTGCCTTGCGCTATTGCGACTGGGCGGTGGCGCGCGGCCTGCTGGCGATCCGCACCCACGTCGACGTCTGCGACGACCGCCTGCTGGCGGTCGAAGCGCTGCTGGAGGTGAAAAAACAGGTGGCGCCCTACCTCGACCTGCAGCTGGTCGCCTTCCCCCAGGACGGCCTGCTGCGCAGCCCTGGCGCCTTCGACAACCTGAAACGTGCGATCGCGATGGGCGTCGACGTGGTCGGCGGCATCCCGCACTTCGAGCGCACCATGGCCGACGGGGCCGAATCGATCCGCCTGCTGTGCGAGTTCGCGGCCGGGCAGGACCGGCGCGTGGACATGCACTGCGACGAGACCGACGACCCGATGTCGCGCCACATCGAGACCCTGGCGGCCGAAACCCGGCGCCTCGGCATGCAGGGCCTGGTGGCCGGATCGCACCTGACCTCGATGCATTCGATGGACAACTATTATGTGAGCAAGCTGCTGCCCCTGATCGCGGAAAGCGGCGTCGCGGCGATCGCCAACCCGCTCATCAACATCACCCTGCAGGGGCGCCACGATACCTATCCGAAGCGGCGCGGCATGACCCGGGTGCCGGAACTGCTGGCGGCCGGCGTCGACGTCGCCTTCGGCCACGACTGCGTGCTCGATCCCTGGTACGGCATGGGTTCCGGCGACATGCTGGAAGTCGCGCACATGGGGCTGCACGTGGCGCAGATGACCGGGGTGGAGGCGATGCACCAGTGCTTCCTGGCGGTGACCGAGACCCCGGCGCGCATCCTCGGCCTGGAGGGCTACGGGCTGGCGCCGGGCTGCTGGGCCGACCTGGTGCTGCTGGACGCCGGCTCCACGATCGAAGCGATCCGCCTGCGCGCGGCGCGCAAGCTGGTGCTGCGGCGCGGCGCCGTGGTGGCCGAGGCGCCCTCCGCCCAGGTGAGCCTGCACCTGCCCGGGCGGCCCGCCGCCACCGATTTCCGGATGCCGCAGCAGGCCCCGAAATAAGCTCAAAAAGCTGCGCACGATTCATGTAATCGATGACAATTTGCGGCTAGAATAGAACGCTTTCGAGTTCGGTAACCTGTTCCCGACAGCCGTGAAAGACATCCAGATCCGCCCCGCCGGCGAGCACGATTTCGATGCGATGTGGAGCATCTTCTGCGCCCATGTCGCGGCCGGCGAAACCTATCCCTTCACCACCGCCACCCCGCGCGAGGCTGGCCACGCCTACTGGCTCGGCCCCGAGGTGACGGCTTTTGTTGCGACCAGCGGCGCGCGCGTGCTCGGCATGTACCGCCTGGTGCCGAACCAGGCCGGGCGCGGCCACCACGTAGCCAATGCGTCCTACATGGTCAGTCCCTCGGCGCAGGGGGCCGGCGTCGGTCGCCTGCTCGGCGAGCATAGCCTGCTTGAAGCGCGCCGCCTGGGCTATCTCGCCATGCAGTTCAACTACGTCGTGAGCACCAATACCGCCGCCATCCGGCTGTGGAAGAAGCTCGGTTTCTCGATCGTCGGCACCCTGCCCAAGGCCTACCGTCACAAGCGCCTCGGCTACGTGGACGCCTACGTCATGTACCAGCTGCTGCAGGACCCGGACCACTGGCCGACGGTGGACGCGTGACCCGCCATCCCCTGGAGGTCCTGCGCACCGAACGCCTGCGCCTGCGCCTGGTGGAGCCGGGCGATGCCGCCGTGTTCCTGGAACTGTTCAACGACCCCGCCTTCATCGAGCATATCGGCGACCGCGGCGTGCGCACCCTCGAGGCCGCGGCGAAGTCGATCGAGGACGGGCCGGTGGCGATGCAGCGCACGCGCGGCCATTCCATGTACATGGTCGAGCTGCTCGCGCAGGGCGCGGCCGTGCCGGTCGGCCTGTCCGGCCTGATCAAGCGCGACGCGCTGGAAGACGTCGACCTCGGCTATGCCTTCCTGCCGCGCCACCGCGGCCAGGGCTATGCCTTCGAAGCCGCCCGGGCCGTGGTCGCGCACGCACGCACGCTCGGCATCCCGCGGCTGGTGGCCATCACCACACCCGGCAACGCGGCCTCGATCGCGCTGCTGCTCAGGCTGGGAATGTGCTTCCAGGGAACGCGGGTCGTGGTGGCGGGCGAGCCTGAACTGAACCTGTACGGCATGGATCTTCCGTAGGCGCGCTAGCGCACCTTGTGCGGCAGGGCGGTGGTGGTAGGATTGCCTGCACATCCGTCCACCAACCGATCAAGCGAAGCACCGATGCCGATCACCGAGCCACGTCCCGATGCGCCGTTTTTCATCGTCCTCAACGCCGGATCCGGTCATTCCGAGACCGAGCTGCGGCGCTCGACCATCGAAAGCGTGCTGGCTTCCGCCGGGCGCAGCTGCACCCTGGAACTGGTCGACGATCCGGCCGAACTGACGGCCAAGGCGCACAGCATGGCGGCGCGCGCCACGGCCGAAGGCGGCATCCTGGTGGCGGCGGGCGGCGACGGCACCATCAACACGGTGGCGCATCAGGCCGTGCTGGCGGGCTGCCCCTTCGGCGTCTTGCCTCAAGGAACGTTCAACTATTTCGGCCGCACCCACGGCATTCCGGAAGACCTGGCCGAAGCCGTGTACGCGCTGCTGCGCGCGAAGCTGCAGCCGGTGCAGGTGGGCCTGCTCAACAACAAGATTTTCCTCGTCAACGCCAGCGTCGGCCTGTACCCGAAACTGCTCGAGGAGCGCGAGCACGACAAGCGCCAGTACGGGCGCAGCCGCGTCGTTGCCTTCTTCTCGGCCATCAAGATCGCGCTGCGTCCGCACCGCCACCTGCGCATCACGCTCGAGCTCGACGGCAAGGAACGGCGCCTGCGTACCACGACCTTGTTCGTAGGGAACAATCGCCTGCAGCTGGAGCAGGTCGGGATGCGCGACGGCCTGATCGAGGCGGTGGAGGACGGGCAACTGGTCGGCATCGCCCCCAGGCCCATGGGCAAGCTGGGCCTGCTGCGCCTGCTGGTGCGCGGCATGCTGGGACGCCTGGGCGACGACGACGAAGTCGAAGCCTTCGCTTTCAAGCGCCTGCTGGTGCGCACGCCCTCGGTCTACGGCCGCAAGCGCATGAAGGTCGCGGCCGACGGCGAGGTGGAGACGATGGCGATGCCGCTCGAGTTCCGCGTGCTGGAAGGGCGGCTGCTCCTGATGACGCAGGGACCGTCGCGCAAGGAAGCGCGGCCGGCCCCCGGCGAGGCCGAAGCCGCCTAGTTCACGCGTAACAGGCGGACCCCATAGATGTCGAAGCGGTTCGACGGTCCCGTGAGGCCACCCGCCGCGCTGAAGCTGCTGTTGCTGTCGAGATAGCTCATATTGTAGAAGTCGCTCATCTCGACGCGGTAGCTGCCGCGTCCCAAGCGGGCCGCCAGCGGCGTCGAATACACCGTCGGCGTATCCGCCTTCGCCAGCGGCGCATGCGGCAGCTGCACCACGCCCTGGGCCACGATCCGGCCGCGTCCGTCCTTCACGGCCAGCCACTTCACGCCGCCGCTGATCCCCAGGTTCACCTGGTTGGCGGCGTTGTGGTAACGCACTTGTACCTGGTAGTTGCCGGCGGCCGGAATGGCGATGCGTTCGACGGCGAAGCGGTCCCCGGGCTGGCCCCAGGCTTCCAGGCGGGAAGCCGGGAAGCGCGTGTTCGGCGCGGCAAGCTTGACGTTGGAGACGGTGCGCGGGTCGGTGACGCCGACCTCGATGCCCGCATCTACGCAGCGCGGGGCGCTGTGGTGGCTGCGGTTGCCGCTGGCGGTGGCGCGTGCCTCCACCGCATAGCAGCCAAAGGCGCCCGCGGATCGATCCAGCCAGCTGCCCGCGGGCAGGCCCTCGGCCACGCGCTTGCCGTCGCGGTACACGCTGTAGCTCACGTCCTGTTCCCCCGGAGCGCCCGCGATCTGCAGCGTCACGCCCTTGGCGTCGCGCTTCAATGCCGTGATCGCCGGCTCGCGCGGGCCGAAGGTGGCGCCGCCGTCCGCATACGGATCGTCCTTCACGCGGCGGATGTCCTGCTGTCCGGGCGCCAGCCGGCCGAGCACGATTTCGACCTGGTTCCGCTCCTGGAGCCGCGCAAGGGGAATGCGGTCGCCGCTTGCCTGGCCATTCAGCAGGACCTGTTCGACCAGGTAGTAGCCGTCTTCCCGGCTCGCCGCCGGCAGCCGCAGGCGTACGTCGACGCGCTTGCCGTGCAGGCGCAGATCGTGCAGGGCGATCTCGTTCGATGCCGCGAACGTCTCGCGGCGCAGTTTGGCGGTGACGAAGGGGCGCAAGGCCAGGGCATCGTCCTGGAGCGATACCCCGAACACTTCGCCCACCACCATGCCCAGATAGGCTCCCACGGACCACAGCTGGCGCCGCGAGTTGATTACCGGCCCGATCAGGTTCGGCTTGCGTTCGTCGAGCAGCAGCGGCTGGCCGGACAGCCATTCGAGGTTCTCCATGTTCGACATGTTGAGCGCCGCGCCGCGCATCAGCGAGTCGTAGGCCGCATCGGCCACGGCCACGTTCTTCGCGTGGCTGGCCGCCCGCAGCCCGTAGCCCGTGACGAAGGGCCACAGCGCGCGGTTGTGGTAGACCGGCATGTCCGGCTGCTGCGGGTAGAGTACCGGCGCGCCCATCGGTCCGTGCGGGTAGCGCGCCAGGATCGAGCGCGCGCGCTCCTCGCTGGCGACGCCGCTGATGATGGCGAGCGACTGGCCGAGCCAGTCGAACTTGTGCAGCGGCGCACCGTCGAGGTGGCCGGCCGTCAGGCTGCTGTACATGCCGGCATCGTCCAGCCAGAGCCGGGTGTTGATGGCGCGGGTCAGCGCGGCGGCCCACTTGGCGTAGCGCTCCGCCCGGGCCTGGTCGCCTTGCTCGCGCGCCAGGGTCGATGCCAGCTTCAGGGCCTGATAATGGCCGACGTTGGTCGACAGCGACTTCGAGGTCGACATGAAGGCCAGCTCGTTCGGGATCCACGCGGCGTAGCTCTGGTCGCGCCAGTCGAGGAAGGACTGTTCGCCCATGTACAGGCCGGTCTTTGCGTCGAAAGCGGCGATGCGGTCGTTCTCGATCGTGTTGGAGAGCGCCTGCAGCGCGCGCCGCGCGAACGGGGCGCGCTCGGCGGCGGGCAGGGCGCGCAGGGTTTCCTCGGCCGCGAAGGCCCAGGTGACGCGGTCGGTGCTGACCGGCCAGCTGCCGCCGCTGCCGGTGTCCTGCACGATCTGCAGACCGTCCTCAGTTGCGTAACCCTTGCCCGCGACCTGGGGCGCGATTGGCAAGCCCTTGCGCCAGCCGGACAACTTGAATTCAAGCGAGTTGCGCACCCGCTGCGGGTCGAGCAGGGCCAGGCCCAGGTCGGCCGCATACGACAGGTCGCGCGTCCACACGTAATGCCACTTCTCGCCGGTCGCGAAGCACTCGCAGGCAATGGCGGTGCCGCCGTTGTAGTTGCCGTCGCGGATCTGGCTGACCGCGTCGAGGCGCATCTCGGAACCGGCCAGCGCGAACAGGGCATCGAAGGCCAGGTTGCCGCTGCGGATGCGCGGCAGGCCGGGCTGCTCGGCATACTCGCTGTGCTGCGGTCCCGGGTCGCGCAGGCTGAGGGTGGTGGAGTGGGCATAGCGCCGCAGCTCGGCGCCGGGATCGGGCGAGGAGAAGCGCGCAGTTTCCTGCTTGCCGTCCCAGGTCGGGAAGTCGAGCGTCGCGACGGCCTCGCGACCTGCGTGCGGATCGGGTGCGCTGGCCGCCTGCGGCGTCTCCAGGCGCAGCACGCGCAAGCTCGGCGCGGCCGGGTTGGAGGCGTCGACCGTGAAGCGGTAGGTGCCGGTCTGGCGCACGAACAGATAGTCTTCCGGGCCGGCCTGGGTCTCCAGCCGGTAGGGCGTGCCCGGCGCCACCGTTACGCTCTTGTTGGCATCAAGCACCCACTCGTCGCTCCAGTCGCGGCTGCCCACCTTGAAGGCATGGTTGCCGGGACTGACCAGGATGTCGGCCTCGTAGACGCCCTGGCCCTTGTGGGCGAGGGCGTTGTCGGTACCCCAGCCGTTGAAGGCGCCGCGGATATACAGTTCCTTGTCCTGAGCGCTCGCGCCCAGGCAGGCCAGGAAGGCGGCGGTGGCCAGCAGGCTGCGCTTCATCGTGCCGCCTCCAGTTCGAGGATCAGGCTTGCCTTCGCCGGCAGGCGCAGCTCCTTGCCCAGTTCGAAACGCTTGCCGCTCAGGACATCGACGCCGCCCGCCACGCCGGCCAGCATCTCGCGGAAGCGGTGGGTGTCGAGCACCATCTCCTTCGGGTTGTTGTTGAAGGCGACCAGCACTTTCTTGTCCCCGTCGTAGCGGAAGTAGACCCAGGTATTGTCGCGCGGGCCGTAGTGCATCAGCTTGCCGTGGTGGATGACGGACTGGCCCTTGCGCCAGTTGGCCAGCTTGCGCACCAGCTCTTGGGCCGCGCGCTGCTGCGCCGTGAGGCCCTTGCCGGTGAAGGCATCGATCCGGTCGCCGGCCCAGCCGCCGGGGAAGTCGCGCCGGTAGCTGGCATCGTCGCGTTCCCTGGTGGCGCTGGTCATCAGGATCTCGTCGCCCGTGTAGAGCTGCGGGATGCGCGGCATCGTCATCAGGAACACCATCATCATCCGGTAGCGGTCGAAGTCTTCGCCCACCACGCTCCAGATACGCGAGACGTCGTGGTTGGCCTCGAACAGCACCAGGTTGCCCGGTTCCGGGTACAGGTAGTCGAGCGAAAGCGTTTCATACACGTCGGTGAAGACGTTGCCGCCCTTGTTGTCGCTGAGTGCCGTGCGCATGGCTTCGGCCAGCGGGAAGTCCATCAGGCTCGGGGTGGAGGCCGAATAGCCGTCGAAGTTGTCCTTGCCGCGCTGCCAGCGCGCCACCACCGGCACCAGCTTGCTCCATTCTTCGCCGACCATGTTCAGCTTCGGGTATTCGGCCATCAGGCGCCGCGTGTATTCGCTCAGGAAGGCGCCGTCCGAATAGCCGAAGGTGTCGATCCGCAGTCCCGCCAGTCCGGCGTACTCGATCCACCAGATGTTGTTCTGGATGAGGTAGTTCGCCACCAGCGGGTTCGACTGGTTCAGGTCCGGCATGCTCTCGACGAACCAGCCGCGCGTGAAGTTGTCGGCGTCTTCCTTCGAGGCATACGGGTCCTGCACGGCGACGCGGTGGTGCTGGGTCGGGACGAACTTGCCGCCGTAGTTGACCCAGTCCGGGGTCGGCAGGTCTTTCATCCACCAGTGCTCTGCTCCGATGTGCGACAGCACCACGTCCTGGATCAGGCCGATGCCGCGCTTCTTCGCCTCGTTCGACAGGCGGCGGAAGTCCTCGTTGCTGCCATAGCGCGGATCGATGCGGTAATGATCGGTGGCGGCGTAGCCATGGTAGGAGTAGGCCGGCATGTTGTTCTCGACCAGCGGCGTCGGCCACAGCTGGGTGAAGCCCATGCCCTGGATATAGTCGAGGCGGTCGATGATGCCCTGGATGTCGCCGCCATGGCGCCCCGAGCCGTTCGCGCGGTTCGCCTTCTCCAGCGTGTCCGGGGTACTGTCGTTGCCCGGGTTGCCGTTGGCGAAGCGGTCCGGCATCACTTGGTAGATCGTGTCGCGGCTGGTGAAACCCTGGCGCTGCGCCGAGCCGGGCTCGCGCGCCAGCAGCTGGTAGGCATAGGAGGCCTGGCGGCCCGCGCCCTTGAACACGATGTCGAACTTGCCCGGCCGCGCGTCCTGGCCGATCTCGAGATCGATGAACAGGTAGTTCCTGCTCGGTACCCGGGTCACCGAGGCGATGCGCACGCCCGGATAGGCGAGGGAAGGTTCCAGGTCGGCGATACGCTCGCCATGCACCATCAGCTGCAATCCCTTGTGCTGCATGCCGACCCACCAGAACGGCGGCTCCATGTGGGCGATCGCGGGAGACTGGGCCTGGGCGGCGAAGGGGCTCAGGGCGGCGCTGCCGACCAGCAAAGTGGCGAAGAAAAGTTTCATGGGTCTCTTGGGCTTCTCTACGCCCCCTGTATGCAGCTTGAATACGCTTGCGTAGTCAGACTACAGTTTTCAGCCGAATCAAGAGGAAAGAGTGTCGCCGCGCTTGGTTGTGTTGCGGCGAGAATACTATGAAGCGACTACATGGTACAAATACATTGCCTGTTCGGAATCTAGTCAAAGTACAGATTCGCTTATCCGAAAATTTTTTCCTTGAGGAATTTTCTTGGTCCTCGATCACCCTGTAGCTTTCAGGTGTGCACCGACATGGTGCATCTTTCACGCCGGATGCTGCCTCAAAGTGCATTTGTAGTCCGACTACAGCGGCTTATATGCACTCTTGTAGCCCAAATACAACGGAAAAGACGTGCTGTGCTGCCGATTTTCTGAAAAACATGCCATTATCGTAGTAACAAGCAACTCCCGTTGACAGTGCATCTAGTTTTAATACAGAATCCTCGGCTGAACGTCCAAAAACGTTTGCTTGAGGCTGGCGTGCAGCTGCCTGTCGCGCTGTAGTTTCGGGAAAAAATTATTGTGTCTTTATTGAGGGGACAAATGAATATCTTCGCAACCAAGCGCGCCGGTGAGCCGGCCCGCCTTGCATTCCAGCTGAGCCCGGTTGCCGCCGGCTGCGCAGTCTTCCTGTCCGTCTTCGCGGGCAGCGCCTACGCGCAATCGACCGCGCAGGACAACACCACCACGACCACCAGCGCCACGTCGAGCGTTGCCACCCAGCCGAATTCGGCCGAGCAGGCAGCTACCGCCGCCGAGCCGGCCCCTGCGGGCGCCACCGCGAACGTCCAGCCGGGCGTCGCCACCGTGCAGGTGACCGGTATCCGCCGCGGTATCGAAGCGGCGATTTCGATCAAGAAGAATTCCACCTCGATCGTCGAGGCCGTTTCGGCCGAAGACATCGGCAAGCTGCCGGACCAGAGCGTCGCCGAATCGATCGCGCGCCTGCCGGGCGTGTCGGCCCAGCGCGGCCGCAGCTCGGGCAAGGCATCGGACATCTCGGTGCGCGGCCTGTCGCCGAGCTTCAACGGCACCCTGCTGAACGGCCGCGAAATGGCCTCGACCGGCAATGCCCGTTCGCCTGAGTTCGACCTGTTCCCGGCCGAACTGATGGGTTCCATCGTCATCTACAAGACCCCGGACGCCAGCGTCGTCGGCCAGGGCCTGGCTTCGACCATCGACCTGCGCACCGTGCAGCCGCTGGACTTCGGCAAGCGCACCGTCGCCGTCAGCTACAAGAAGAGCCGCCTCGGCGTGAAACAGCGCGACGGCCTGCCGGAAGGCGACGGCAAGCGCGCCACCCTGTCGTACATCGACCAGTTCGCGAACCGCACCATCGGCGTGGCAGTGGGCTTCACCCGCTACGAGGAAATGGGCGGCGGCCAGTCGAAGTTCAATTCCTGGGGCACCGCCGACATGACCTACAACGGCGCCACCGTCAAGGTCCCGAACGGCTTCGGCTACGACACCGAGCAGAACATGCACAACCGCGACGGCGCCTTCGCCTCGCTGCAGTACCGTCCGAACAAGAACTTCAAGTCGACCGTCGACGTGTTCTACTCGGCAGGCGAGACCGGCCTGAAGAAGACCGGTTTCGAAGCCGGCGTGGCCGGCAATGCCGGCGGCGCCTACGAGCTGCCGCACGTGCTGAGCCAGGCGACCGTGGCCAATGGCGTCGCCACCAGCGGCACCATCACCAACTGGAAGGGCGTGGTGCGTAACCACTACGAAGGCGCGGAAGACGACCTGAAGACCATCGGCTGGAACAACGAGCTGAAACTGGGCGAGTGGACCACGATGGCCGACCTGACCTGGTCGAAGGCCACCAAGCTGGGCTCGCGCTACGAAACCACCGCCGGCACCCTGCCGGGCCAGCAGGATTCGCTGCGCTACACCGGCTTCAACGGCGCCAACGTCACCGAAGTGAAGTACACCCCGGGCCTGAACTACGCCGACCGTGGCGCCGTCAAGCTGACCGACACCATGGGCTGGTCGGGCGGCGCGGCATCGCCGCAGGCCGGCTACCTCGGCCAGCCGTACGTCGAGGACGAAGTCAAGGCGCTGCGCCTGTCCGCCAAGAAGGCGGTCGAGTGGGGTCCTGTGGTCGGCACCACCTACGGCTTCAACCTCACCATGCGCGACAAGGAGCGTACCGGCCAGGACGGCCGCCTGATGATCATCGGCGGCAGCCCAACCGGCGCCGCGGACGTGCCGGGCAGCGCAGTGGCGCAAGCCGGCGCCTCGGGCTTCAACGTGGTGTCGTGGGATCCGCGCGGTTCGCTGGGCACGGTCTACGAACTGGCGCCGAAGGTCGACGCCGACATCCTGAACAAGTGGTGGGACGTCAAGGAACGCATCTGGACCGGCTACGCCATGGGCGACCTGGAAGGTGAGCTGTTCGGCCTGCCGTACCGCGGTAACGCCGGCATCCAGGCGATCTACTCGGACCAGACCGGTGGCGGCTACCAGGTCGACAGCGGCCGTTGCAAGGGCAATACCCCGACGTCCTGCCCGGGCATGCGCGTCACCGACAGCTCCACGTACTGGGATTTCCTGCCTAGCCTGAACCTGTCCTTCGACCTCAAGAACGAACAGAAGGTACGCGTCGGCCTGGCCAAGGTCGTCTCGCGCGCCAACCTGGACGACCTGCGCGCCGGCCAGAACGTCACGCTCAGCAACCAGCAGGGCGTGTCGGTCCTGACCAGCAGCGGCGGCAACCCGCAGCTCAAGCCGTTCCGCGCCAAGGCCTTCGACCTGTCGTACGAAAAGTACTTCGGCAACAAGGGTTATGTCAGCGCTGCCGTCTTCTACAAGAAGCTCGACACCTACATCTTCCGCATGGCGCGCGACTACGACTTCGCGCAGACCATTTCGCCGGAAACCACCCTGCCGCCGGGCGGCGGGACCATCGGCCGCTTCACCCAGCCGATGAACGGCGATGGCGGCAACCTGTACGGTTACGAGCTGGCGATCAACCTGCCGTTCTCGATGGCGAGCCAGTACCTGGACGGCTTCGGCGTGATGCTGAACCACTCGGATACCAAGAGCAGCATCGACCTGCCGCGCGAAGGCTTCGCCAACGTGACCGGCAGCGCGATCAGCATCCCGCTGCCGGGCCTGTCGCGCAAGGTCAGCAACCTGCGCCTGTACTACGAGAAGAACGGCTTCCAGATCGCCGCCGCGGCGCGCAAGCGTTCGAGCTTCCTGGGCCAGGTGTCGGACTACCAGGACAATGCGCAGCTGACCTTCATCAAGGGCGAGACCGTGGTCGACCTGCAGGCGTCGTATGAAATCCAGAGCGGCTGGCTGAAGGGCGTGAGCCTGTTCGCCCAGGCGCAGAACTGGAACAACGCACCGTTCCTGGAGTTCACCGACGACGAGAACAACCCGACCAACCGCGTCGACTATGGCCGTACCTACCACTTCGGCGCCAGCTACAAGTTCTAAGCTGAGCTGAACTGAGGTAAAGTAATGACCCCTGCCAGACTTTGGTCTGCCAGGGGTTGTTTTTCGTAGGGTGGGCGGGTTCCCCGCCCACGCGTTCAACGGTCGCCTGCACCCTCGCGAAATATCACCATGTAGCTATCACCGCGTGGGCGGCACAGCCGCCCACCCTACAAAACCCTGGTATCTCACATGCACACTGAACCAATCAAGGACATCGTCATCGTTGGCGGCGGCACCGCCGGCTGGATGACCGCGGCCGCGCTGTCCACCGTCCTCAACGGCCGCTACAACATCCGCCTCGTCGAATCGGACGAGATCGGCATCGTCGGCGTGGGGGAGGCGACCATCCCGATGATCCAGCGCTTCAACCGCGTGCTCGGCATCGACGAGAACGAATTCATGCGCGAGACCCAGGGCAGCTTCAAGCTGGGGATCGAGTTCGTCAACTGGGGCAAGCTCGGCGACCGCTACATGCACGGCTTCGGGCGCCTCGGCCAGGACCTGGCCACGCTGCCCTTCGACCAGTACTGGAACAAGATGCGCCGCGCGGGCAAGGCCGCGCCGCTCGAGGAATACTCGATCACGCGCATGGCGTCGAAAGCCAACAAGTTCATGCCGCCGCGCTTCGACGTGCCGAATTCGCCGCTGCGCGACATCGGCTACGCCTACCACTTCGACGCCAGCCTGTACGCGAAATTCCTGCGCAAGCTGTCGGAGTCGCGCGGCGTGGTGCGCATCGAAGGCAAGATCACGCGCGCGACGCTGCGCGAGCCGGACGGCCACGTCGACGCGGTCGAGCTGGAAAACGGCACCCGCGTGGAAGGGGAGCTGTTCATCGACTGCTCGGGCTTCCGCGGCCTGCTGATCGAACAGACCCTGCAGACCGGCTACGAGGACTGGACCCACTGGCTGCCGGCCGACCGCGCGCTGGCCGTGCCCTGCGAATCGGCGCCCGTCATCACGCCGTATACCCGTTCGACCGCCCACAAGTCGGGCTGGCAGTGGCGCATTCCGCTGCAGCACCGCACCGGCAACGGCCACGTGTACTGCAGCCGCTTCATCAGCGACGACGAGGCCGCGGCTACCTTGCTGGCCAACCTGGACGGCCGCGCGCTGGCCGAGCCGCGCCTGATCCGCTTCCAGACCGGCATGCGCAAGCTGGCGTGGAACCGCAACGTGGTGGCCCTGGGCCTGGCCAGCGGCTTCCTCGAGCCCCTGGAGTCGACCAGCATCCACCTGATCCAGTCCGGCATCCAGCGCCTGCTCGACTTCTTCCCGGACCGCGGCTGGAGCGCGATCGACCGCGACGAATACAACCGCCAGTCGCGCTTCGACTACGAGCGCATCCGCGACTTCATCATCCTGCACTACCACCTGAACCAGCGCACCGATTCGGCATACTGGAAGGAGTGCGCGAACATGGCGATTCCCGACACGCTGCGCCACAAGATGGCCATGTACCGCTCGCACGGCCGCGTGGTCCGGGTCGACAACGAGCTGTTCTCGGAAGTCGGCTGGATCCAGGTCTTCGAAGGGCAGAACATGCCGATCGACGGCTACCACCCGCTGGCCGACGCGCAGTCGGACCAGGACATTGCCGAGTACCTGGAGAGCGTGCGCGAAGTGATCGCCAAGTGCGTCGACGTCATGCCGTCGCATAACGACTACATTGCCAGGATGTGCGCGGCCAGGAAAATGTAGCGCTTACCCTGTATCATTCGCGGCCCCATGCGTGAAGGCGCATGGGGCCGCCGTTTTTTCCACTTGGTAAAAAACAGCCCCGTTCCAAATAGTGCCCGCCCTCGCTGCGCGAGAGAGTAAACTGCGGCTTCAGTATCAACTTTGAAAGTTTTGCCATGTCTGACACCCCCCTCCCGAACTTTGCCGACCTCGACCTCTCCGCGCCCGTATTGAAGGCGCTGAAGGACGTCGGCTACGAAACGCCATCGCCGATCCAGGCCGCGACCATTCCGCTGCTGCTGGCCAACCGTGACGTGCTCGGGCAGGCCCAGACCGGCACCGGCAAGACCGCCGCTTTCGCGCTGCCGATCCTGTCGCGCATCGACATCAAGCAGGCCACGCCCCAGGCGCTGGTGCTGGCGCCGACGCGCGAGCTGGCGATCCAGGTGGCCGAAGCCTTCCAGAGCTACGCCGCCCACATCAAGGGCTTCCACGTGCTGCCGATCTACGGCGGCCAGAGCTACGGCCCGCAGCTGTCGGCCCTGCGCCGCGGCGTGCACGTGGTCGTGGCCACCCCGGGCCGCGTGATCGACCACATCGAAAAGGGTTCGCTCGACCTGTCCCAGCTGAAAACGCTGGTGCTGGACGAAGCGGACGAGATGCTGCGCATGGGCTTCATCGACGACGTCGAGCACATCCTGCAGCAGACCCCGCCGGAGCGCCAGACCACGCTGTTCTCGGCCACCATGCCGCCGGCGATCAAGCGCATCGCCAAGACCTACCTGCGCGATCCGCAGGAAATCACGGTCGCCGCCAAGACCGGCACCGCCGCCAACATCACCCAGCGCTACTGGCTGGTGGCGGGCATGCAGAAGCTCGATGCGCTGACCCGCATCCTGGAAGCGGAACCCTTCGATGGCATGATCGTGTTCGCGCGCACCAAGCTCGGCACCGAAGAGCTGGCGACCAAGCTGCAGGCGCGCGGCTTCGCCGCCGTCGCCATCAACGGCGACATGGCCCAGCAGGCGCGCGAACGCACCATTGAGCAGCTCAAGAACGGCAAGATCGACATCCTGGTGGCGACCGACGTCGCCGCCCGCGGCCTCGACGTCGAGCGCATCAGCCACGTGGTCAACTACGACGTGCCCTCGGACCCGGAGAGCTACACCCACCGCATCGGCCGTACCGGCCGCGCCGGCCGCAGCGGCGAGGCGATCCTGTTCATCACGCCGCGCGAGCGCGGCCTGCTGAAGGCGATCGAGCGCGCCACGCGCCAGCCGGTGGCGCCGCTGCAGCTGCCGACCGTGAAGGCGGTCAACGACGTGCGCATCGCGAAATTCAAGGAGCAGATCGCCAGCACGCTGGCCGAAGGCGGGCTGGAAGTGTTCCGTTCGCTGATCGAAGAGTACGAGCGCGAACAGAACGTGCCGGCGGTGGACATCGCCGCCGCCCTGGCCAAGCTGGCGCGCGGCGACCAGCCGCTGCTGCTGGAAAAGCCGGACCGCGAGGCGCGTCCGGAGCGCGCCGACTTCGTGCCGCGCGAGCAAGTTGCGTGGGAAGACCGTCCTGGACAGGCACGTCCGGCGCGTCCTGTGCGTGAACCGCGCGAACCGGCATTCAAGAAGGAGCGCGTGGTGCGCGAAGCGGAACCGGGCATGGCGACCTTCCGCATCGAGGTCGGCCACCAGCACGGCGTCAAGCCGGGCAATATCGTCGGCGCCATCGCCAACGAGGCCGACATGCCGGCCAAGTACATGGGCCGCATCGAGATCTACGACGACTACAGCACCATCGACCTGCCGGACGACATGACGCAGGAACTGATCGACCACCTCAAGACCGTGTGGGTGGCCGGCCAGCAGCTGAACATGACGCGCGACGGGCTGGAAGCGCCGATCACCGCGGCGCCGAAGAAGAAGTTCTTCAAGAAGGACGCGGGCAAGAAGCCGCATCGCAAGGGCTGAGATTGATCGTACCGTGGGCGGCATCGCCGTTCACGGTATGTATCACGTCTTATCCGGCGCAAACATCCACAGCAGCGCCTCGCGCAACTCTCCCGCCCAGAACGCCTCGTTGTGCTCCGCCCCCGGCACGATCTTCAAGACCGTGTTGGCCGCCGGATGCCCGGTCTTCTTCACCACCTCCGCCATGCGCTTGACGTCCGCATTCATCTGTGGTCCTTCCTTCTCGCCCATCAGCAGGAACACGCGCGCATCCTTGGGCACCGGTTTGGCGGCCACGAAATCGAAGGAGGGCTGCGCGGTCCAGTAGGCCGGCGAGAACACGCCCGCCTTGCTGAATACCTGCGGGTACTGCACCAGCGCGTAGTGCGAGGCCAGGCCGCCCATCGAGCTGCCCATGATCGCGGTGTGCTCGCGACCGGGCAGGGTGCGGTACTGCTTGTCGATCATCGGCTTGACGGTCTTGACGATGAAGTCGGTGTATGCGCGGCCTTCGCCCTTGCCGATCCGCTCGTTGTCCCAGGCGTTCAGCTCCGTCATGCGCTTGTCCTGGCCGTTGTCGATCCCGACCACGATCATTTCCAGCTTGCCTTCCCGGGCCAGCGCGTCCAGGGTTTCGTCCACCTTCCATTCGCCGGCGTAGGCGGTGGCCTCGTCGAACAGGTTCTGGCCGTCGTGCATGTACAGCACCGGATAGCGCTTGTTCGAGGTCGCATAGCCCGGCGGCAGGTAGAGGCGCAGCTGGCGCTTGCGTTCCAGTCCCGGCATCGCGAGCGGCTCGCCCAGCAGGCTCACGCCGGCAGAAGCGGTCGAGGCTTTCGCACTGTCGGCAGGCTTGTCGGCGGCGAACGCCGGAGCGCCGACGGCGGCGGCCAGCAGGAGGGAAAGGAGGGTAGGGCGAAACAAGGGCATGGCGTAGTCTCCTTGGTCAATTATTCTGTTGTTTGACTACAGAGTGCACGCTCTGGCGCCCTCTGTTGTGTCGATTCTACTATGACAGCTCTTCGATTGACACTCAGAAATCGCCATGTTATTTTGCTACAGCTACCTGTAGGTCGGCCTGCTGTGGGCTGCCTGCATCACACGAGAGCCCGCTCAGGTCCGGGCCGTCATTGGGGACACACATGGATATGCAAACCGCGGCCATCAAGCCGCGCCTGTCGTTCTGGCAGCTCTGGAACATGAGCTTCGGCTTCTTCGGCATCCAGTTCGGCTTCGCACTGCAGAACGCCAACACCAGCCGCATCTTTTCGACGCTGGGCGCCGACCCCGATAACCTGGCCCTGTACTGGCTGGCCGCGCCGGTGACGGGCCTGCTGGTGCAGCCGATCATCGGCTACCTGAGCGACAACACCTGGCACCCGAAATGGGGCCGCCGCCGCCCCTTCTTCTTCATCGGCGCCGTGCTGGCCGCCATCGCGTTGTTCCTGATGCCGAACTCCGCCGCGCTGTGGATGGCCGTGGCCGTGCTGTGGATGATGGACGCCGCCATCAACGTCTCAATGGAGCCGTTCCGCGCCTTCGTCGGCGACAAGCTGGACGCCTCGCAACAGACCGCGGGCTATGCGATGCAGACCTTCTTCATCGGCTGCGGCGCGGTGATCGCATCCCTGCTGCCGGTGTTCTTCGAATCGATGGGCGTGTCCAACGAAGCGGTGGGCGGGATGATTCCCGAGACTGTGCGCTATTCCTTCTATGCCGGCGGCGCCATCTTCTTCCTGGCCGTGCTGTGGACCGTGGTGAGCGCCGACGAACTGCCGCCGCCCGACATGGACGCCTTCAACGCCGAGCGCAAGCATTCCCGCAGCGTTGGCGTGGCCGTCAAGGAGATCCTCGGCGGCTTCGCCAAGATGCCGAAGACCATGGTGCAGCTGGCCTTCGTGCAGTTCTTCACCTGGATCGCGCTGTTCGCGATGTGGATCTACACCGGCTCGGCGATCGCCGACAACGTCTGGGGCACCACCGATGCGCAATCCTCGAACTTCCAGGCTGCCGGCAGTTTTGTGGGCGTGATGTTCGCGGTGTACAGCGGGGTGTCGGCGCTGGCCGCCTTCCTGCTGCCGGTGTTCGCGCGGGCTACCAGCCGCAAGACCGTGCACGCCACCTGCCTGGCGGTCGGCGGCCTGAGCCTGGCCAGCCTGGTCCTGATCACCGACAAGAACATGCTGATGCTGCCGATGATCGGCGTCGGCCTGGCCTGGGCCTCGATCCTGACCATGCCCTACGCGATCCTGGCGGGCTCGCTGCCGGCCAAGCGCATGGGTTACTTCATGGGCCTGTTCAACTTCTTCGTCGTGATCCCGCAGATCGTCAGCGGCCTGCTGCTGGGCGGCGTGACCAAGCACTTCTTCGGCGGCCACACCGTCATGACGGTGGCGCTGGGCGGCGCCAGCATGCTGCTCGCGGCCGTGCTGACCCTGTTCGTGACCGACCGCGCAGCCCCGGTCAAGGCCGCAATCTAATTCTTGCGCCAGTGATTCCGCGCCTGTCGTATCGTAACGTTTTATCAACATCAGTGAATGTTGCAATTCGTTATAACGACAGGAGCGAAGCATGACCATCCAGACCGTCCCGACCATGCCGTTCGCCGGACAGCGGCCCGGCACCTCGGGCCTGCGCAAGAAGGTGACCGAGTTCCAGCAAGCCGGCTACCTCGAGAATTTTGTTGAAGCAATCTTCCTGACCCTGGGCGAGGGCCCGGAGCGCACCCTGGTCGTCGGCGGCGACGGCCGCTATTTCAACCGCGAAGCGATCCAGACCATCCTGCGCATGGCGGCCGCCCACGGCATCGCCCGCTGCCTGGTGGGGCGCGGCGGCATCCTGTCCACCCCGGCGGTGAGCTGCGTGATCCGCAAGCACGGCGCCTTCGGCGGCATCGTGCTCTCGGCCAGCCACAATCCCGGCGGCCCGGACGGCGACTTCGGCATCAAGTACAACATCGAGAACGGCGGCCCGGCGCCCGAGAAGATCACCGAGGCGATCTTCGCCCACACCCAGGCGGTGAGGTCCTACCGCATCAGCGACGCCGCCGCGGTCGACCTCGACCAGCCGGGCCGCACCCGGTTGGAAAACATGGTGGTCGAGGTCATCGACCCGGTGGCCGACTACAGCGAGCTGATGGCGCGCCTGTTCGACTTCGAGGCGATCCGCGCGCTGTTCGGCCAAAGTTTCCGGATGCGCTTCGACGCCATGCACGCGGTCTCCGGTCCCTACGCGAAAGCCATCATCGAAGGCATGCTGGGCGCCCCAAGCGGCACGGTGGTGAACTGCGACCCGCTGGAGGACTTCGGCGGCGGCCATCCGGACCCGAACCCGGTGAATGCCGCCGACCTGATCGCCCATATGGACGGCCCTGACGCGCCGGACTTCGGCGCCGCGTCGGATGGCGACGGCGACCGCAACATGATCGTCGGCCGCGGCCTGGCGGTGACGCCTTCGGACAGCCTGGCCATCATCGCCGCCAACGCCACCGTGGCGCCGGGCTACGCCAAGGGCATCACCGGCATCGCGCGCTCGATGCCCACCTCGCAGGCGGCCGACCGTGTCGCGGATGCGCTGGGCATCTCCTGCTTCGAGACCCCGACCGGCTGGAAGTACTTCGGCAACCTGATGGACGCCAACCTGGTCACGCTGTGCGGCGAAGAAAGCTACGGCACCGGTTCGCACCACATCCGCGAGAAGGACGGCCTGTGGGCCGTGCTGTTCTGGCTGAACCTGCTGGCCGCGCGCAAGGATTCGGCAAATGCGTCCGTGAACGAGATCGTGCGCGAACACTGGGCCCGCTTCGGCCGCAACTACTATTCGCGCCACGACTACGAAGCGGTCGACGCCGCCGCCGCGGACAGCCTGATGGCGGCCCTGCGCGCGAAGCTGCCGGACCTGGCCGGCCAGACGCTGGGGAGCTTCCGCGTCGCCGAGGCCGACGACTTCGTCTACCACGACCCGGTCGACGGTTCGGTGGCGACACGCCAGGGCATCCGCATCATCATGGCGGACGGCTCGCGCATCGTGTTCCTCCTGTCCGGCACCGGCACCGAAGGCGCGACCATCCGCCTCTACCTCGAACGCTACGAGGCCGACCCCGCCCGCCACGAACTCGATACCCAAGACGCTCTCTCCGAACTGATCGCCATCGCCGACAGCGTGGCGGAACTGCGCCAGCGCACCGGCCGGGAGCGCCCGACCGTGATTACCTGACCCACCACCAACCACAGGAACCCGCATGAAACTTCCCGTCCTTGCCGCCTCCATGCTGCTCGCCTTTGGCGTCGCTACCCAGGCAGCCGCACAGACCACCGCCAGCCAGCCGGCCGGCAAGCCCTTCGTCTGGGAGAACGCCACCGTCTACTTCCTGCTGACGGACCGCTTCAACAACGGCGACAAGGCGAACGACCTGGCGTACGGCCGCAAGGCCGACGCCGCCAAGCTGCGCGGTTTCATGGGTGGCGACCTGGCCGGCATCACGGCCAAGATCAAGGACGGCTACTTCAAGGAGCTCGGCGTGAACGCGATCTGGCTCACGCCTCCGGTCGAGCAGATCCACGGGCCGACCGACGAGGGCACGGGCCTGTCCTATGGCTTCCACGGCTACTGGGCCAAGGACTTCACCGCCGTGGATGCCAACCTGGGCACCGAGAAGGACTTCCGCAGCTTTGTCGAGACCGCGCACGCCAACGGCATCCGCGTGATCCTCGACGTGGTGATGAACCATACCGGCCCGGTCACCGCGCAGGACCCGGTCTGGCCCAAGGACTGGGTGCGCACGGGGCCGAAGTGCACCTACAAGGATGCGCCGACCACGGTCGATTGCACGCTGGTGGACAACCTGCCGGACTTCCTCACCAATAGCAATGCCAACGTGGCGCTGCCGCCGCACCTGGTGGCAAAGTGGAAGAAGGAAGGGCGCTACGAGCGCGAGGTGAAGGAGCTGGACGACTTCTTCAAGCGCACCGGCTATCCACGCGCACCGCGCTACTATCTCATCAAGTGGCATGCCGACTGGGTGCGCAAGTACGGCGTGGACGGCTTCCGCGCCGACACCGTCAAGCACACCGAGCCGGGCGTGTGGAAGGAACTCAAGCGAGAAGCCAGCCTGGCTTATGAAGAATGGAAGCGCGCAAACCCGTCCAAGCGCCTCGGCAACCTGCCTTTCTTCATGACCTCGGAGGTCTACAACTATTCGATCCACCACGGCCGCAGCTTCGACATGGGCGGCAATGTCAAGGTCGACTGGCTTGCCAACGGCTTCGACAACATGATCAACTTCAGCATGAAGTCCGACGCGGCCAAGGGCTACGAACAGCTGTTCTCGGATTATTCGAAGGCGCTGCATGGTCCGATGAAGGGCTATGGGGTGCTGAACTACCTCAGCTCGCACGACGACGGCAGCCCCTTCGACCCGGCGCGCCAGCGCCCGATCGAGTCGGCCAACAAGCTGCTGCTAGCGCCGGGCGCCGCCCAGATCTACTACGGCGACGAGACCGCGCGCCTGCTCGACATCGAAGGCGCCGAAGGCGACGCCAAGCTGCGCTCCTTCATGAACTGGGACGAACTGGCAGCGAATGCACAGCGCGGCGCCCACCGGGTGGCCGAGGTACGCGAGCACTGGGCCAAGCTGGGCCGCTTCCGCGCCGCCCACCCAGCCGTCGGCGCCGGCGTGCACCAGATGCTGGCCTCCAGCCCCTACACCTTCAAGCGCACCTGGCAGAAGGATGGCGTGACCGACCGCGTGGTGGTCGCGCTCGACCTGCCGAAGGACAAGGCGGTGCCGATTTCGGTCGCGGGCGTGTTCAACGACGGCCAGACGGTGCGCGACTGGTACTCGGGCAAAACCGCGGTAGTGACTGGCGGCAAGGTGCAGTTCCCGGCGGCAGCGCCGGTCGCCCTGATCGCGCAGGACTGAGCCGCCGTGCCACAAGCCGCCACGGCCATGCCGTGCGCGGCTTGCGGCCCGATACAATGGTGTCCGAGACAATAAAACGATGACGTCGACATGACCGACACCGGATCCCTGTATTGGAAGCGCGAAGACGCCGGCGCGCTGCACACCCTGCTGCTGGAAAAGACCCGCCAGTACGGCATCATGTTCTACGATGCCGAGCTGCGCATCACGGGCTGGAACTCGGGCGCCGAGTTCATCACCGGCTGGACGGCGCCCGAGGTGCTGGGCCAGCCCACCGCCATGCTGTTCGTTCCCGAAGACCGCGCGCAAAGGCTCGACGAGCACGAAGCCAATACGGCCGCCCTGGTCGGGGTCGGCGAGGACGAGCGCTGGCACTTGCGGCGCGACGGCTCCTGGTTCTGGTCGAGCGGCGTCAGCCTGCCGCTGCACCGCGAAGCAGGGCGGGTGACGGGCTTCGTCAAGATCTTCCGCGACGCCACCCACCTGCGCGTGCGCACCCGCTATCTCGAGAACGAACTGAAGGCTTCCAGCGAACGTGAATCCAGGCGCGACGTCTTCCTGGGGACCATCGCGCACGAGATGCGCAATCCGCTGTCGCCGCTCAAGACGGCGGTCCAGCTGATGCGCATGCAGGCGGGCGACGCCGCCGCCATGGAGCGGCCCCTGCAGGTGATGGAGCGCCAGCTCGGCCTGCTCGAGCGCCTGGTCGAAGACCTGGTCGACGTCGCCCGGGTCAGTACAGGAAAGATGAGCATCAACTACGAGCCGGTCGAATACCAGGCCCTGCTGAACGACGCGGTGGACGGCTGCGCCACCGCCGCGCAGTTCAAGGGGATCGCGATCCACCGCAGCTTTCCGCCCCTGCCGATCGAGGTCGAGGTGGACGCGCGCCGGATGCAGCAGGTCTTCGTCAACCTGCTCAACAACGCGGTCAAGTTCACCCCGCAGGGAGGTGACGTGTGGCTGACGGCCACCGTCGACCAGACCCACTTCATCTGCTACCTGAAGGACAGCGGCAAGGGCATCGAGCCGGAGATGCTGCCCAGGATCTTCGACGTCTTCACCCAGGCCGAGAGCGGGCGCGCCGACCGCGGCGCCGGGTTGGGCATCGGCCTGGCGCTGGTGAAAGAGATCGTCGCGCTGCACCAGGGCACGGTCGAGGTGCGCAGCGAAGGGGCGGGCAAGGGCAGCGAATTCACGGTGCGCATTCCATTGCGCCGGCCGGACGCGGAACAGGGCCGGCGCGAGCAGCCGGAACTGCCCGGCAAGCCCTGAGACCTTAAGGCGGATGTCAGGTTCGCGTCTTGTGTTTCCGCTACTCTTGCCCTTCCGTTAACCGAGCCTATTCCATCATGCCTGTACTGACACGCTTGTCCGGCGCGCTGCTGTGCGCCGCATTCACCCTTGCGCTGCCCGTCGCCGCCCAGCCTGCCGCCGAGCCGGCCTATGGCCCCGAGCTGGAAGGCTTCGACTATCCTTATCCGGTCCAGCGCTACCAATTCACCTCGCAGGGCGTGAAGCTACAGATGGCCTACATGGACGTCAAGCCAGCCAAGCCGAACGGCCGCACGGTGGTGCTCATGCACGGCAAGAACTTCTGCGGCGCGACCTGGGAAGGCACGATCAAGGAGCTGAGCGGGGCCGGCTACCGCGTGGTGGCGCCCGACCAGGTGGGCTTCTGCAAGTCCACCAAGCCCGCCCACTACCAGTACAGCTTCCAGCAGCTGGCGCAGAACACGCATGCGCTGCTCGCATCGATCGGCGTGAAGAACGCCATCGTCATGGGTCACTCGACGGGCGGCATGCTGGCGGTGCGCTACGGCCTGATGTACCCGCAGCAGTCCGAGCAACTGGTGCTGGTCAACCCGATCGGCCTGGAAGACTGGAAGGCCGTGGGCGTGCCTTCGCTGGGCGTGGACAAGTGGTACGAGCGCGAGCTGCAGACCACGGCCGAGCGCATCCGCAACTACGAGAAATCGACCTATTACGTGAACACCTGGAAGCCGGAATACGAGCCCTGGGTGCAGATGCTGGCCGGGATGTACCGCGGGCCGGGCAAGCAGATCGTCGCCTGGAACTCGGCGCTGCTGTACGACATGATCTACACGCAGCCGGTGGTGTATGAGTTCCCGCATTTGAGCATGCCGGTGCTGCTGCTGATCGGGCTGAAGGACAGCACCGCGATCGGCAAGGATGTCGCGCCGGCGGAGATCCGCCCGAAGCTCGGCAATTATCCGGAACTGGCGAAGCAGACCGCGAAGAGCATTCCGAAGGCGACCTTGGTCAGTTTCCCGGACATGGGGCATGCGCCGCAGATGCAGGATCCGGCGCGCTTCCACCGTGAGCTGCTGAAGGGCCTGGTGCGCTGAAACGGACGCTGTTTAGCGTAGGGTGGGCGGCTTTGCCGCCCACGCGGTGATAGTTTGCAGCAAGATCATCGCGCCCGGCATCGGAGCCGATAACAATCACCGCGTGGGCGGGAGACCCGCCCACCCTACGGTACATCGTAGCAGCAGACGTATTCTTGCTTTTCGTTCAATGGTATCCTAAGGCGATCCGGGGCCGAGGTCCCGCCAAGCCCTGAATCGCGATGACTGTTGAACCCGATACCGAACTGAAACCCTCCCGCGCCGCTTTCGCCGACGGTCCGCGCCTGCTCGCGGACATCGGCGCCACCCATGCGCGCTTCGGGCTCGAGACCGCGCCCGGCGTGCTGCGCCAGGTGTCGGTGCTGCTCTGCGACGACTACAGCGGCATCGTGCCGCTGCTGCACGCCTACCTGGCCCAGACCGGCGGGGTGCGCATCAACCACGCCGCGTTTGCCCTGGCCAACCCGATCAGCGGCGACTACATCCGCATGACCAACCGCGACTGGGAGTTCTCGACCGACGAGGTGCGCCGCACGCTCGGCCTGTCGACGCTCCTGATCGTGAACGACTTCACGGCGCTGGCGATGGCCTTGCCGGGCTTCGAGCCGAAAGACCTGATGCAGGTCGGCGGCGGCGCCCCGCAAAGCCACGCGGTGGCCGGCGTGCTCGGGCCGGGCACCGGCCTGGGCGTGTCGGGCGTGATCCCGACCATCGACGGTTTCGTCACCCTGGGCAGCGAGGGCGGCCACGTCAACTTCGCCCCGGCCGACGAACGCGAGTTCGCGATCCTGCAGCACGCCTGGCAGGAATGGCCGCACGTGTCGAACGAGCGCCTGATCTCGGGCCCCGGCATCGAGCTGATGTATCGGGCGCTGGCCAAGCGCAACAAGGTCGAGGCGCCGGCGCGCAGCACCGCCGACATCGTCAGCGGCGCGCTCGACGACAAGGACGCCCTGTGCCTGGAAGTGCTGGAAACCTTCGCCGGCATGCTGGGCGGCGCAGCGGCGAACCTGGCGGTGACGCTCGGCGCTTTCGGGGGCATCTTCATCGGCGGCGGCATCGTGCCGCGCATCGCCGAATGGTTCGCCACGTCGCCGTTCCGCGCCCGCTTTGAAGCCAAGGGCCGCTTCACCAACTACATCGCCCAGATCCCGACCTATGTGATCATGACGCCCAACCCGGCTCTGCACGGGGTATCGGCGATCCTGTCCGAGCATCTGCGCGGCCGCAGCGGCGCCAACACCCTGATGGACCGGGTGCAGCAGCTGCGCCACGAACTCTCGCCGGCCGAGCAGCGCGTGGCCGCCCTGGTGCTGGAACATCCGCGCAAGGTGCTGTCCGAGCCGATCGCCGAGATCGCGCGCCTGGCGGATGTGAGCCAGCCGACCGTGATCCGCTTCTGCCGCTCGCTCGGCTTCCAGGGCCTGGCCGAATTCAAGCTCAAGTTCGCCGGCAGCCTGACCGGCACCATCCCGGTGCGCCACAGCCAGGTGCGCATGAGCGACAGCACCCACGACCTGTCGGCGAAAGTCATCGACAACACCGTGTCGGCGATCCTGAAGTTCCGCGACCAGCTCGACGTGCACGCGATCGACCGCGCCATCGAACTGCTGCGCCGCGCGCGCCGCGTCGAGTTCTACGCGATGGGCAATGCGCGCGCGGTGGCGCTGGATGGCCAGCACAAGTTCTTCCGCTTCCGCATCCCGGCCGCGCTGTACGGCGACTCGCACCTGTTCACCCTGGCCGCCGGCCTGCTGGGACCGGGCGACGTGGTGATCGCGATCTCCACCGGCGGCCAGCTGCCGGAGCTGCTCGAGGCCGTGGACACGGCCCGTGCCGTAGGAGCGGACGTCATCGCCATCACCAGCAGCAAGTCGCAGCTGGCGAAGAAGTCGACCGTCTGCCTGGCGGTGGACCACAGCGAGGACAGCACGACCTTCCTGTCGATGATTTCGCGCATCCTGCAGCTGCTCCTGATCGACATCATGTCGGTCGGGATCTCGCTCGGCAACCACAACGGCCATGGCGAAGCGGGCGAGGGCGACGCGGAGCGCCGGCTCCTGATTTCGCACCTCGATATGTAGAACGCCTGGCAAAACCTGTTGCTTATCCTGGCAGCAACATGCTCGTGCACTGAGTCATACCGACCGTCCGCTATCGGCGGCCGGTTGCAGACGTTCAGGTAGGTCCGAAACTGGCCAGAGGCGTAATGCCGGTCACTTAAGAGTTGCTGAGTCGATTGTAGGGTGGGCGGGTCTCCCGCCCACGCGGTCAAATCACGGTGCTGCTGCCCGTGCGGTTCCTCAAATCTTAACTATCACCGCGTGGGCGGGGAACCCGCCCACCCTACGGTCTTCGCTAACTGACCGGCATTAGCCAGAGGCGGACCGTTGGTGGCAGAACCAGAATCAGTCGATCTCGCTCACGAACTGCCCCAGCGGGCGGCGCACCTTCGGCAGGTCGACCAGCCAATCCTGCTCGGCCTTGCGGTAACCCAGCGGCAGCATGACCGCGCTGCGCAGGCCGCGCTCGCCCAGGTTCAGGATGCGGTCGACGGCGGCCGGATCGAAGCCTTCCATCGGCGTGCAATCGACTTCCTCGAAGGCGGCCGCGATGATCGCCGCACCGAAGCCGATGTAGGCCTGGCGCGCAGCATGTTCGAAGTTCACCTGCGCGCCGCGGCCCGGGTAGGTCGACAGCAGTTGCTGGCGGTAGGCTTCCCAGCCTTCGTTACGGAAACCGCGCACCTCATTGGTGAGGTCGAACATGTGGTTGATGCGCTCGGGCGTATAGTCGTCCCAAGCGGCAAACACCAGCAAGTGCGAAGCGTCGACCACCTGCGCCTGGTTCCAGGCGACTTCGCGGATCTGGGCGCGCAGCGCCGGATTGTTCACGATCAGGATTTCATAAGGCTGCAGGCCGGACGACGTCGGCGCCAGGCGGGCGGCTTCGATAATGCGGTCGAGCTTATCCTTCGGCACCTTGCGAGTCGGGTCCATTGCCTTGGTTGCATAGCGCCATTTCAGTTTGTTGAGCAATTCCATGTGGATGTCCATTTCAAATAAAAGCTGCGTGATTGTATTTTTTAGACGGGTAAACTTTGCCGAATCGAGCATGCTCCGACGCCTGTCGTCAACGAATGCCGGCCCGGTGTTGGTTCTGTCTTACTTCTGCATGCTGTAACGCTCGAGCCAGTGCGCATACGGCGCCGGCAGCACCCAGGTTGGACGCTCCACGCCCAGCTCCTTGGCCGCCTGCAGCGGGTAGTGCGGATTGGCCAGGTGGGCGCGGCCGACCATTACCAGGTCCAGCTGCTCGTCGGCCACGGCGCGTTCCGCCAGGTGCGGGCCGTCGAAGCCCCAGGCCGAAGCGACCGGGATGCCGGCCTGTTCACGCACGCGCTTCGCCACCGGGCCCAGGAAGGCCGGGCCCCAGGGAATATTCACGTCCGGAATGGTGAAATTGATGCTGACGCTCAGCATGTCCAGACCGCGCTGGCGCATCATGCGGATCAGTTCGATCGACTCGTTCAGGGTGTCTTCGTCCTTACCGTCGTATTCGATGACGCCGAGGCGCGCGGTCAGCGGCAGGTTCGCCGGCCAGACTTCGCGCACGGCTTCCAGGGTCTCGAGCAGGAAGCGGCTGCGGCCGGTGAAATCGCCCCCATACTGGTCGGTGCGCTGGTTCGAGTGCGGCGAGAAGAAGCTCTGGCCCAGGTAACCGTGCGCAAAGTGCAGTTCCAGCCATTCGAAGCCGGCATCGCGCGCGCGGCAGGCAGCGTCGATAAAACTGGCCTTGACGCGGGCGATGTCGTCGAGGGTCATTTCCTTCGGCACTTTCGGCAGGTGGTTACCGAAGGCAATCGCCGACGGAGCGATGGTATCCCAGCCATAGGCATCTTCCGACGGAATGTGATCGTCGCCTTCCCACGGACGGTTGGCGCTGGCCTTGCGGCCGGCGTGGCCGATCTGGATGCCGGCGACCGCACCGGCGGCCTTGATACGGGTGGCGATATGGGCCATGCCCTCGACCTGTGCATCATTCCAAAGGCCGGCGCAGCCTGGCGTGATACGGCCTTCCGGCGAGACCGCGGTCGCTTCCACGATCACCAGGCCGGCACCGCCGCGGGCGATGCCAGCGTAGTGGGTCTGGTGCCATTCGTTGACGAAGCCATCGTTGGCGCGGTACTGGCACATGGGCGGCACTGCAATGCGGTTGCGCGGAGTAACGTCTTTCAGGGTAAACGGGGTAAATAAGGCTGACATGGTTCTTTCGTATTCAAAACGTGGGTCAAGCCGCGGTCTACGCCGCGGCGGGCGGCCAGTATAGAAGGAACGTCCGGAACCTGCTGGTGAGCCCAACATTCTGGGCGCTGCGGCATTCGTCCCGCGTCGGTGACCGGCCTGCCTTGAACACTGTGATAATCTTGTTGATTGCTCACTTACAGGGACCATCATGACCTTGCCTGTCGTCGCTATTTTTGTTGCCAAACCCGGCTTTGAAGAAAAGCTGGAAACCCTTTTCCGCAGCGTTGTCGAACCGACGCTGCGTGAGGAAGGGTGCATCAGTTATCAGGTGAACCGCGACATGGGGAATCCACGTCGTTTCGTCTTTACCGAGGAATGGCGCAGTCAGGCCGATCTCGACCGGCATCTCGCAACGCCGCATCTGAAGAGGCTGTCCGAGCAAGTGCCGGAGTGCATCGAATCGAGCGATGTGCTTCTGTTGGCGAAGCTTGCTGGCGGTGCGGTATAAGCTTGCCCAACAAGGTGTGAATTTCTACGATCCAGGACATCGCCAGCAATCTGTTCGGGAGGTCTGCTGCCGGCTGCGCATTCAATCGGTGCGCGCTACCGCGTGGAGTCACGCCAAAGGCTCGGTCAATGGCGGTATTCAGGAGCGGAAGAAGGTTGTTCCAGGTTAATACAGTGCTAGAATTGGCCACCCACTCGATTTTGGAAGCGTTTCCATGCATGAGCATTCCCCGCGCCGGCGCCAGCTGCTAGGCGGCGCCTTGTCCCTGCCGCTGGTAGGCATGGGCTGTGGCGCGAGCGCGGCGCCGGCCGCGTCAAGCGCCGCCCGGCCGCTGCAGGTCGGCGGCCTGCCGGTCACCTGCAACCTGACGCTGCCGATCGCCTGCAAGGCGCGCGCCGTCAACGACGGCAAGCCGGATGCGCACTTCACCGCTTTCGAATACAACAAGTTCTCGGGCTGGCCGGAGATCAAGGAATCCCTGATGACGGGCCGCATCCAGGCGGCCTACATGCTGGCGCCCCTGGTCATGGACCTGACCGACTGGCGCATCCCGCTGAAGATCGTCTCGCTCGGACACCGCTCGGGCGCCGTGATCATGGTGCGCACCGATTCGCCCTACCGCAAGTTCTCCGACCTGCGCGGCAAGAGCATCGCGATCCCGAGCCGCTTCGCCGTCGACTACCTGTTCCTGCGCAGGATGCTGGCGCGCGAGGGCATGTCGGCCAAGGACGTGCAGATCATCGAGATGGCCCCACCCGACATGCCGGCCGCGCTGTATGCCGGCGCCGTGGACGGCTACTGCACCGGCGAGCCTTTCGGCGCCGCGGCCCAGCGCGCCGGCTATGCGCGCCCGCTGTCGATGACGCGCAACGAGTGGCGCAACTACATCTGCTGCGTGCTGACGGTGCGCGAGGAACTCATCCGGACCGACCGTCCGCTGGTGCAGGACCTGGTGAACTACGTGCAGGCCGCCGGCAACTGGCTCGACGCCGGGCCCGCCAACCGCGACAAGGCCGCCTTGATCGCGTCGAACCGCAAGTTCTTCAACCAGGACCCCAACATCATCCGCTTCGTCATGCAGAACCCGAGCGACCGCGTGACCTACGGCGACCTGCGCATGCTGCGCGCCGAATTCGACGAGCTGATGCAGCTCTCGGTGCAGGCCGGCACGCTCAAGCGCCCGGTACGCTACGAGCAGTACGTGGACGAGAGTTTTGTCAGGAACATCCGGCCGGTGAAGGTGGCCTTGTGAAGCACGTCTTTTTCGCAGCCTTGCTGCTGTGCGCCGCAGCCGTCCAGGCGGCGCCGGCCCTCAAGTCCGGTACCTTCTCGCCTGCGCGTGTGGCTCCGGAAATCGCCCAGAAGGCTGCCGACGGCAGCGACTTCCGCCTGTCCGCGCTGCGTGGCAAGGTGGTGGTGCTGGAGTTCGGCTTCACCCATTGCCCGGCCGTGTGCCCGGCCTCGCTGGCCATGCTGGCCCAGGCGCGCCAGAAACTGGGGCCGCATGCCGACCGGCTGCAGGTGGTGTTCATCTCGGTCGACCCGGAACGCGACACGCCGGCGCGCCTCAAATCCTACCTGGCCCAGTTCGACAAGAGTTTCATCGGCCTGACCGGCACGCCCGAACAGATGGCGGCGATCCGCAAGGACTACGGCATCACGGCCACGAAGTTCGCCGCTCCCGCCGGCCAGAGCGGCTACCAGATGGGACACTCGTCCTACCTCTATTTCATCGACAAGAAAGGCATGCTGCGCGCGCTGATGCCCTTCGGCCGTCCGGCCGACGAGATGGTGCACGACGTGAACGTGCTGGCGGCCGAGTAGATGAAGGCGCGTATCGGTATCGCCCTGATCGTGGCCCTCCTGGCGGGGACCTTGGCCTGGGCCGCGTTCGCCCCCTTGCAGGCGTCCTCGCGCGACCAGCTGTTCGAGATCCCGAAGGGCACCTGGGAGCGCCGCATGAAGGGCGACAAGACCAGCGTCCTGCCGGAGCGCATCACGCTCACCCTGGGCGTGCGCGACGTGCTCCTGCTGCGCAACAACGACACGGTGCCGCAGGTCTTCGGTCCGGTCCTGATCATGCCGGGCCAGGACTTTCGCCTGCCGTTCGCGCAGCTTGGGGAACACCCTTTCGACTGCACCGCGCACGCCAGCGGCACGATGACGGTCGTGGTCGACCCGGCGCCCGGCGCCGGCCTGGCGCGCCTGAAGTGGCGCCTGGACTCCCTCCTGAACCGCAATGGGTAAGCAATGGATAGACTGAACAGGATATGGCCTCCGCTGCTCGTGATCGCCGCCATCGTGGCGATCTGGTGGATCGTGGTCGAGCAAAGCGGCAGCCTGATCTTCCCGACCCCGGGACAGGTGGCGGCCGGCACCATGGAACTGGCGCGCAACGGCACGCTGTGGGAGCACATCGGCGCCTCGCTGCTGCGGGTGGCCACCGGCTTCCTGATCGCGGTGCTGGTCGCGCTGCCGCTCGGCCTGTGGGTGGGGCGCGTCGATGCGGCCTACCGCACACTCAACCCGGTATTCCAGATCCTGCGCCCGATCTCGCCGATCGCCTGGATCCCGATCGCGATCCTGTGGTTCGGCGTGGGCGACATGGCGCCGGTCTTCCTGATCTTCCTGGCCTCGGTGTTCCCGATGATCCTGCAGACCGCCGCCGGCGTGCACGCCATCGACGGGCGCTACCTGCGCGCGGCCGAGAACTTCGGCGTGCCGCGCGCCAAGCTGTACCGCCAGGTGATCGTGCCGGCCGTGCTGCCCGAGATCCTCACCGGCATGCGCATCGGCCTCGGGGTCGCCTGGCTGGTGGTGGTGGCCGCCGAGATGATCGTGCGCAGCTCGGGACTGGGCTACCTGATCATGGATTCGCGCAATGCCGGCAACCGCTACGACCTGGTGGTGGCGGCAATGATCATCATCGGCCTGATCGGCCTGGGCCTGGACGTCCTGATGCGCCGGCTCGAAGGACTCAGGGGAGTGAGGTGGCGTTATGGACGCTAGGACGGCAAAGATCGAGATTCGCGGCCTGAAGCGCAGCTTCAAGGCCCTGCAAGTCGTGGGCGGCATCGACCTGGCGGTGGCGCCGGGAGAGTTCGTGGCCATCGTCGGCCCGTCCGGCTGCGGCAAGTCCACCCTCATGAAGCTGCTGGCCGGCTTCGAGCATCCGGACAGCGGCGCCGTCAGCATCGACGGCGTGCCGGTCACCCGGCCCTCGCCGAACGCCATCGTCATCTCGCAGCACGGTTCGGTGTTCCCCTGGCTAACGGTGCGCGAGAACCTGATGTTCGGCCTGTCCGGCAAGGACAATGCGGCCAAGGTGGCCACCGCCGACCACTACGCGGAGATGGTGGGCTTGAAGGGCTTCGAGAAGTCCTACCCGCACGAGCTGTCGGGCGGCATGTTGAAGCGCGTGGAGATCGCGCGGGCGCTGGCGGTGAAACCCGACATCCTGCTGATGGACGAGCCTTTCTCGGCGCTCGACGCGCTGACGGCGCTGAAGATGCGCAACGAACTGCTGCGCGTGCTGCGCGAAGAACGCCACACGGTCATCCTGATCACGCACGACGTCGAAGAGGCGATCTACCTGGCCGACCGGGTGGTGGTGCTGTCGCCGCGCCCGACCACGATCCAGTCGGTGTTCCCGATCGCGCAGCCGCATCCGCGCAAGGTGTCGCAACCCGAACTGCAGCAGACCAAGGACGCGATCCTGACCCAGCTCGGCTTGTAGTCTGCCGGCAGCATCAGGGTCGGCGTCAGCGCGTCAGGGTCACGCGTCATGCGTCAGGGTCATGCGTCAGGGTCAGGTCTGACATTCGGACACGAACCCTGCTGTTACTGCTATTACTGCTGTTACTTTAATGGGCCAACTTGGGCCAGTGGCCGGCAATACTTATTTATTGTCGAGGCCGTGTCTGAATGTCAGACCTGACCCCGGGGGGAAAAGTTATTTGTCTCAGTCTCTTGCCGTACGCCACTCCTGCCGCTTGGCGGGCTCCTCGGGCCCCGGGCAATTGGTCAGCCTGATCTTGCCGTGCATCTCGATCATCTCGACGTTGGTGGCCGCTGAGCGCTCGGTGATGCAATAGGTGCGGCGGCCGGTAATCACGCGCGTGCGGCGTGCGCCATCGCCGGTGTTGTTCACCAGTTCCTCCACCTTCGGCGCTTCCCACAGGCGCGGCGGCGCCAGTGCGTGGGCCTGCTCCATGCCCCTGCGCATGCGCAGCTCCGGGCTGTCCGGCGGGGCGGCGATGAGCGGCTTGTTCTCCTTGCGCAGTGCGCGGTCGATGCTGCCGACGCTGCGCCGTGCGTTCTCCAGGATGCTGGCGGCGTTCGGCCTGGCGGGCGTTTCTGGCGCATCCTCGACAATGGCGGCGGGTGCTTCTGCCGGTGCGGAAGGCGCCGGCAGGGCTACGGCGGGCGCGGAACGGGCAGGGCGGCCGGCCGCTTGACGCTGCGCCTGGGGCGCCGCGTCAGGCGGGGTCTTTGGTGTCGGCTCCGGCGCCAGGAGCGGCAATTCGATCCACTGCATCGACGGGCTTTCCGCTTCGGCCTCCGGCGGCGGCAGCGTGCGCGCCACCTGCCAGCCCAGGACCAGGGCCGCGTGGACCAGCACGGTGGCCAGGATGCCGGCCAGGCGGCGATCGCTCGTCATCGGCATGCGGGGCGGGAATGCAGGGGAAAGCAGGAAGCTGGCCATGGCTGGGCAGTATAGCGAAGCTGACCTGACGGAAAGTCACCAATTTTTTCCGCCAGCGCCGAGATGTGCGTCGCCCGCACAATGCTTCTGCTAAGGTTTGACTGGACAATACTGCAGAGGAGCCGGCAATGGAACGATACCTGATCGTTTACCGCGGATCGACCGTCGACGAGTCGGAAGGCCCGCAGCACGACCCGCAGCGCTGGGCCAACTGGTTCGACGCGCTCGGCGCCGCGCTGGTGGACCGCGGCGCACTGTCGCACAGCAGCGTCGAGGTGCCGAGCCGCCTGCGCGGCCCGAAACTCAATAGCGCCTCGCTGTCGGGCTATTCGGTCATCGCGGCCGCGGACTTCAACGCAGCGGTCGAGTTGGCCGAGCAATGCCCGATCTTCGACGAGAAGGGCTCGGTGGAGATCGCCCGCCTGGTCGGTCCGGCGGGCTGATTCCCCGGCGCCTTACTCAGCGACGAACACCACCGCCGTACGCGGAGGCACCGTGAAGCTGCCGCTCGCGCTGTCGAAGCTTGCCTGGGCGGCACGCTTGTCGGCGGCGCCGGCAGCCGTATGCACCGGGTGCAGCTTGAGGTGCTTGCCGCGCAAGGCTTCGTCGCTCACCGTGTGCGCCACCTTGTCCACGTTCACCAGGTAGCTCAGGCCGGCGAACTTCGCGCCCGGATAGCCCTTGCCGTCGATCCAGGCCGCCAGCACGGTCGCCTCCTGCTGCGGTCCGGTATTGAAGAAGCGCAGGCGCTGGACGATATCCTCGGTCGAGCGCAGGCGGAACAAGGTCGAGCTGGCGCGGATCGCCAGCAGGTCGCGGAAGGCGTCGCGGGCAAAGGCGATGTCGGCAGGCTGGGGCTTGATCGCCGCGGCCTTGGCCAGGAAGGGCTTGAGCAGCGGCCAGTCCTTGCCGTTGTCGTCGCTTTGCGGCAGGCCGGTGCCGAAGTAGTTGTCCTGGTAGGTCCAGTCGATGCGGTTGAACCAGTCGCCGGAATTGAAGCTGTTCTTGTCCAGCGACTTCGAGCGCAGCGTGTCGATGCCGGCGTGGTAGTAGGCCACGCCCTGGCTGAAGGCGTTGATCGCCATGCCCAGCACCTGCACTCTAGCGCGCTCGGCGGGGCTGGTCTCCACCGGCAGTTTCAGCACGTTGATGTCGAACAGCGTCTGGTTGTCGTGGTTCTCGACGTAGTTGACCACTTCGCCCGGCTGGCTTGCATAGCCGGCCGGCTGGTTGCCGTAGGCGATGTCTTCCAGCTTGCGCAGCTTGCCTTCGAAGGTCTGGAAGGCGAACGGGCGCACCGAGCCGGCCAGGCCGACGCGGATCATGTCGGCCGCGCGCAGCAGGTCGACCTGTTTATGCTCGCCGCCTAGTGCATTCTGGTCATAGACCAGGCCATTGATGTAGCCCTGGCGGCGCACCATCGCCTCGCCCGAGTCGCCGGCCGAGCCGCCGCGCACGGCGTCGCGCGCGCGGTCGCTGAAGGTGCCGATGCCGGAGCCGTTCAGCGACAGCTGCGAGGCCTGCACGAAGCGGGCGCCGTCGGCGACCTCGCCGAAGTTCCAGCCTTCGCCGATCAGTTCCACGTGCCGCCCCGCGGCCTTGTTCACGCGCTTTTGCAGGCGCTCCATCGCTGCGCGCGGCTGGTGGCCCATCAGGTCGAAGCGGAAGGAATCGATCTTGTAGTGGCGGGTCCACAGCTCGGCCGAGTCGATCATCAGCCTGGCCATCATCATGTTTTCGGTGGCCGTGTTGTCGCAGCAGGTCGAACGCTCGATGGCGCCGACGGCATTCAGGCGGTGGTAGTAGCCCGGCACCACGCGGTCCAGCACCGATTTCTCGTTCTGGCCGGCGATGAAGGTGTGGTTGTAGACCACGTCGGTACCGACGCGCAGGCCGGCCCGGTGCAGGTCCATCACCATCTGGCGGAACTCGAGGATCCGGCTCGCGCCGTCCGACGGGTCGCTGGCGTAGCTGCCTTCCAGGGCGTTGTAGTGGTAGGGGTCGTAGCCCCAGTTGAAGCAGTCGGTATCGGCGGTCTTGCGGGTCAGGGCCTGCTGGCTCTCGCCGTCCGGGGCGCCGTTTGGGGCGGGCACGGCGCAGTCCTTTTCCGGCACCGTGCCGAGGTCATACACCGGCAACAGGTGGATGTCGGTCAGGCCGGCCCTGGCCAGCGCCTTCAGGTGGCGCATGCCGTTCGAATTCGCTTCGCCGAAAGCGGTGTACTTGCCGCGCTTTTCCACCGGGACGCTCGGGTCGTTGATCGAGAAATCGCGCACGTGCAGCTCGTAGATGACCATGTCGGTCTGGGCCTTGACCGTGTTCGGCGCGCGGGTGGCGTCCCAGCCTTTCGGCTTGAGGTTTGCCGCGCCCAGGTCGGCGATGTAGCTGCGCTTCGAGTCGGTGGTGAGGCTGACGGAATAGGGATCGGTGACGAGGTTGCGCACCAGGCCCATGCCGTCGACGGCCACGTCCACCGCATAGCGGTAATAGCTGCCCGAGAGGTCGCGCGCGACGTACGCATTCCAGGCGCCGGTGCGCGCATCGAAGGCCATCTCGTGCACGGCGGTCGCCTTGCCGCTGCCGCTGTCATAGGTGCAGACGGCGGCGCCCTGCGCGGTCGGCGCCCACAGGCGGAAAGCCGTGCGTCCCTTCTTCGGCGTGGCGCCCAGCTCGGGCAGCTCGCCCGCCGCCGCGTACAGGTCGTCGAGCGCGCCGGCGGCCTGGATGCGCGTGGCCGCGCGTACCGTGCCGTCCGCGGCTTCCTGCACCAGCACCAGCTGGCCGCGGTGCAGGTCCTTCAGGCGCGCCAGGTCTTGCGCGCGCACCGACAGCACCGGGCCGGCGCCGACCCACTTGAAGCGGACCGGCAGCCTGGCCGTGGAGGCCTCGAGCGCCAGCGCGCCGTCTGCGCCTGCCACTTTGGCGCCGGGTGTGGCGACGATCGCGGCCTTGCCCGAATGGTAGAGGCGGAAGGTCGATCCGGCATCGGCGCCGGGCCAGGTCAGGAGGCGCCGGTCGAGCCAGACGGCGCGGGCGTCGAGCGTGGCGCTCGACGCGTGCAGGACCTGCTGGAACGACGGATCGTCGCAGGTGGCGAAGGGAACCGCGGCGTGGGCGGACGAGGCGAGGGCTGCCGCGGCGAGCGCGGCGTAATGGAGTCGGGTCATCGTGGCGAAGAAGTAGGTGGAACAGGGCGGACGCAGGTAAACCGCGTCCGCCCGCGGGGCATCGCGTCAGGCGCGATAGTGGTCGACCATCTTGTAGCGCTTGGCGTACAGGCCGAAGGCCAGCGCCGCCAGCATGGCGAAGCCGGCGAAGAAGAACATCTGGAAGGCCATCAGGCCCACGCCCGAGCTTTCGATGCTGGCGACGACGCCGGGGTCCTTGACGCCGGCGTTCACGATCAGCACCCACAGGTTGCCGACCGTGACGGCCAGCGACCACAGGGCCATGATGATGCCTTTCATCGCCGCCGGCGCCTGGCTGTAGGCGAACTCGAGACCGGTGGCCGAGACCAGCACTTCGCCCAGGGTCAGGAGCGCGTAGGGCAGGATCTGCCAGGCGATCGACACGGCGTCGCCGGCGTCGAGCTGCAGCTGCAGCCAGCCGACCGCGATCCAGGCCAGCGCCGAGAAGGCGATGCCGGCGGTCATGCGGCGCAGGGCAGTGGGCTCAACGCCCAGCTTGCGGATCAGCGGGAACAGCACGATGTTATTGAAGGGAATGAGCAGCATCACCAGCAAGGGGTTGAGCGCCTGCATCTGGGCCGGCAGCACGCTGAAGCTGAAGCCGAGCAGGCTGACCTCGGTCGTCATGTCGTTGGCCTGCACGATCCAGGTCGAGGCTTTCTGGTCGAACAGCGACCAGAAGGGCGTGACCAGCGCGAACACGATCAGGATGCGCAGCACGGCGCGCACGCCGTCCACCGCGATGTCCGGATGGACGCCGCGGGCGCGCTCGATCTGCATGGCGGTGCCGATCCCGCCGAAGGCGAGCAGCAGCACCAGTGCGGTACAGGCGCCGATCACGATGCCCCAGCTCGGCATCATGGCGAACGAGCCGATCGCGCCGAGCACGCCGATGAGGGCCACGATGAGGCCCGGACGGCCGGCGCCGGCTTTCTGTGCGAGCAGGGCGGTGCGCGCCACGCGCATGAAGGAATGCGGGTCGCGCGGGCTTGGAGGCACGTTGACGTACTTCTTGCGCCCGAGCCAGAACACCAGCGTGGCGATCGCCATCAGGATGCCCGGGATGCCGAAGGCCACTGCCGGACCGTAGTCGCGCAGAAACAGCGGCATCAGCAGCGAGGCGAAGAAGGAGCCGAAGTTGATGATCCAGTAGAAGGCGTCGAACACGACCTTTGCCTTGTCCTTGTTGGTCTGGTCGAACTGGTCGCCCATGAACGAGGACACCAGCGGCTTGATGCCGCCCGAACCGAGCGCGATCAGGAACAGGCCGAAGTAGAAGCCCTTGACGTTGTCTTCGAAGATGGCCAGGCAGGCGTGGCCGGCGACATAGACGAGGCTGAGCCAGAGGATGGTGTTGTACTTGCCGAAGAAGCGGTCGGCCAGCCAGCCGCCCAGCAGCGGGAAGAAGTAGACGCCGATCACGAAGGTGTGGAACACGTCCTTGGCTTCGCCGGTGCGCATGTTCTCCGGCAGGAAGATCAGCAACGTCGAGATCAGGAAGGGCGTCAGGATGTTGCGCATCCCGTAGAAGCTGAAGCGCTCGCAGCCCTCGTTGGCGATGATGTAGGGGATCTGCCGCGGCATGCGCCCGGTGCTCTTTACTTCGCTCATGACGTCCTCGAAAAATCGAAACAACCGCGATCCTATGCCGAGGCTGACTTACTTTGCAATAAAAATATGCTTGTGAAACATTGCAGATACAAATGACGCGTAGTTTAGCTACTTCATGATCGATGAGCGGAAACGAAGTTTTATCATAAGTCATTGAATTAAAAGGATTGTGATCGTTTATTTGCTCGCATTGGCCAATTGTAAAGTTCTGTTTGATCCTGTATATTGCCTAGAATTCCGATCATCCCTGACGAGCCAGCCATGACCCAGATCTCGACGACCGCCAACCCGAACTGGTGGAAAGAAGCCATCATCTACCAGGTCTATCCGCGCAGCTACCTCGACACCAATGGCGACGGCGTGGGCGACCTGGCCGGCATCACCGACAAGCTCGACTACATCGCGAGCCTGGGCGTGGACATCGTCTGGCTGTCGCCCTTCTTCACCTCCCCGATGAAGGACTTCGGCTACGACATCGCGAACTACTGCGACGTCGATCCGCTGTTCGGCACCCTGGCCGACTTCGACAAGCTGATCGCCAAGGCGCACAGCCTGGGCCTGAAGATCATGATCGACCAGGTGATGTCGCACACCGCCGACACCCACCCCTGGTTCGTCGAGAGCCGCAAGAGCCGCGACAACCCGAAATCGGACTGGTACGTGTGGGCCGACCCGCTCCCGGACGGCTGCCCGCCGAACAACTGGCTGTCGGTGTTCGGCGGCTCGGCCTGGCAATGGGATACCCGCCGCAAGCAGTACTACATGCACAACTTCCTGGTCAGCCAGCCGCAACTGAACTTCCACAACCCGGACGTGCAGCAGGCCCACCTGGACGCGCAGCGCTTCTGGCTCGAGCGCGGCGTGGACGGCGTGCGCATGGACGCCTGCGTGTTCCACTTCCATGACCGCGAGCTGCGCAGCAACCCGCCGGCCCTGGTGCGCGACACGTCCACCGTGACGGACGTGAACCCCTACGGCATGCAGGCCCACGTCTACGACAAGACCCAGCCGGAGAACATCGCTTTCCTGCAGCGCGTGCGCGCGCAGCTGAACGAGTTCGGCGCAGTGTCGATCGGCGAGGTCAGCTCGGACGACGCGCTGGCCCAGATGGCCGAGTACACCGAAGGCGGCGACAAGCTGCACATGGCCTACAGCTTCAACCTGCTCACGCCGGAATTCAGCGCAGCCCACATCCGCAAGCAGGTCGAGGACTTCAAGGAACGCGTCAAGGACGGCTGGGCCTCCTGGTCGGTCGGCAACCACGACGCCATCCGCGTCGTCACCCGCTGGGGCGGCGCGCCGGGCCAGAATGCCGGTCCGGCGCTGGCCAAGCTGGTGCTGGCGATGCAGCTCTCGCTCAAGGGCACCCCTTGCCTGTACCAGGGCGACGAGCTGGCCCTGAGCGAAGCCGATGTGCCCTTCGAACTGCTGCAGGACCCGTACGGCATCACCTTCTGGCCAGAGTTCAAGGGCCGCGACGGTTGCCGCACCCCGATGCCCTGGACGAGCGAGGCCCCGAACGCCGGCTTCACGGCCGGCAAGCCCTGGCTGCCGGTGGCCGAGCCGCACCTGGCAAACAGCGTCGAACGGCAGGACCAGGACCCGGACTCGATGCTGAACTTCCAGCGCCGCTTCATCGCCTGGCGCAAGACGATGCCGCAGCTGACCCGCGGCGACATCGTGTTCTTCGATGCGCCCGAGCCGGTGCTGGCCCTGCGCCGCGACGTGGAAGGGATGGACAGCGTACTGGCCGCCTTCAACCTGTCCGATCGTGAAGTGAGCTTCGACTGGCCGGCCAGCAGCGCCGCGCAGCCGCTCGCTACGCACGGCCTGCCGGGCCAGGCGGCCGGCGGCAAGGTCAGCCTGCCGCCCTACGGCGCCTGGTTCGGCAGCATCGCAGCGGGCGCGGGCAAATAATGGGCAGCCAGCAGGAAGCTGGAACCTTCGCGGAAAGATCGGCGCGCACGGCCTTCGCCGACGGACCGCGCCTGCTGGCCGACATCGGCGCGACCCACGCCCGCTTCGCGCTGCAGACCGCGCCCGGCGTGTTCATCGCCGTGCGGGTGCTGCTGTGCGAGGACTTCGACGGCATCGTGTCGCTGCTGCGCTATTACCTGAAGGACCACGCCGACATGCGTTTGCATCATGCGGCGCTGGCGGTGGCCAACCCGATCAGCGGCGATTTCGTCCGCATGACCAACCGCGACTGGCAGTTCTCGACCGACGCGGTGCGGCGCGAGCTGGGCTTGACGACGCTCCTGATCGTCAACGACTTCACCGCGCTGGCGATGGCGATTCCCGGCCTGACCCGCGGCGACCTGATGCAGGTGGGGCAGGGCGCGCCGGCGCCGAACGCCGTGATCGGCGTGCTGGGTCCGGGCACCGGCCTGGGCGTGTCCGGCGTGATCCCGACCGCCGACGGCTTCGTCACCCTCGGCAGCGAGGGCGGCCACGTCAACTTCGCGCCCGGCGACGAACGCGAGTTCGCCATCCTGCAGACCGCCTGGAAGGAATGGCCGCACGTCTCGAACGAGCGCCTGATCTCCGGGCCGGGCATGGAAATCATCCACCGCGCGCTGGCAGCGCGCAACGGCGTCGCGGCCCCGGCGCGCAAGGCGGCCGAGATCGTCAACAGCGCGCTGGACGAGCAGGACCCGCTGTGCCTGGAGGTGCTGGAATGCTTCTGCGGCATGCTGGGCGCGGCCGCGGCCAACCTGGCGGTGACGCTGGGCGCCTTCGGGGGCATCTTCATCGGCGGCGGCATCGTGCCGCGCATGGGCGAATGGTTCGCCGGCTCGCCCTTCCGCGCGCGCTTCGAAGCCAAGGGACGCTTTTCCAGCTACCTGGCCGACATCCCGACCTACGTCATCACCACGCCGCATCCGGCCCTGCATGGCGTGGCGACCATCCTGGCCGAGCACCTGCGCGGGCGCAGCGGCGCCAACACCCTGATGGAGCGCGTCCAGCAGCTGCGCCACAGCCTGAGCCCGGCCGAGCAGCGGGTCGCCAGCCTGGTGCTGGAGCAGCCGCGCCTGGTGCTGAACGAGCCGATCGCCGAGATCGCACGCCTGGCCGACGTGAGCCAGCCGACCGTGATCCGCTTCTGCCGCTCGCTCGGCTTCCAGGGCCTGGCCGACTTCAAGCTCAAGTTCGCGAGCAGCCTGACCGGCTCGATCCCGGTGCGCCACAGCCAGGTGCGCATCAGCGACAGCACCCACGACCTGTCGGCCAAGGTGATCGACAACACGGTGTCGGCGATCCTGCGCTTCCGCGACCAGCTGGACGTGCGCGCACTCGACCGCGCCATCGAACTGGTGAGCCGGGCGCGCCGCGTCGAGTTCTTCGCGATGGGGAATTCGCGCGCGGTGGCGCTGGACGGGCAGCACAAGTTCTTCCGCTTTCGCATCCCGACCTCGCTGTACGGCGACTCGCACCTGTTCCAGCTCGCGGCCGAGCTGCTGCAGCCGGGCGACGTCGTCATCGCGGTATCGAATTCGGGCAGCATCGCCGAGCTCCTGGGCGCGGTGGACACCGCCCGCGCCGCCGGCGCCGACGTGATTGCCATCAGCAACAGCCAGTCGCCGCTGGCGCGCAAGGCGACGGTGTGCCTGGCGGTGGACCATGCCGAGGACAGCACCAGCTTCCTGTCGATGATCTCGCGCATCCTGCAGCTGCTGCTGATCGACATCCTGGCGGTGGGCATTTCGGTGGACGGCCAGCACGGCGAAGCGCAGGGCGACGATCCGCGCAGGCTCCTGATCTCGCACCTGGACAGCTGAACCGGCCGCGTTCTTCGGGTTTGAGCGAGAATAGGGGAATGAAAGACGATTCCCGGTCGCCCGATCTGCACGCCTACTACGACGCCATGTGGACGCGCGCCCATGGCGCGATCGCCGCCGGCGACATCGAACGCGACGAACGGGTGCTGGCCGGGCCCGATCCACGCCGCGGCCTGACCCTGGTCGCGCGTCCCGGCGCGGCGCTTCAAGCGCGCTTCGATGCCTTGCTCGAGCGCCTGGCGCAGGCCGAGCCGGGGCAGTACCGCCATCCGCCGGCCGACATGCACCTCACCGTCCTGTCCCTGTTCACCGTCACCGAGGAACCGGGCGCCCAGCTGGCGCGGCTGGACGCCTATCGCGCCGCGGTGCACGCGGCGCTGAAAGGCATGGAGGCATTCGAGATCGAATTCGCCGGCATCACGCTGTCGCGCGGCGCCGTCATGGCCTGCGGTTATCCGCGCGGCGCGGCGCTGGAGACCCTGCGCGAGCGCCTGCGCATCGGGCTGCGGGCGCGCGGCCTGGATGCTTCACTCGACCAGCGCTACCGGCTGGTGACCGCGCATGCGACGCTGCTGCGTTTTGCCGCGCCCTTGCTGCAGCCGGCGCGCTTCGCGGCGCTGCTCGAGGAGCTGCGCCACGCGCCGTTCGGCAGCATGCAGGTGGATGCGCTGGAGCTGGTGGTCAACGACTGGTACATGTCGAGCGGTTCGCTGCAGCGGGTGGAGCTGCTGGACCTGCCGGCCTTCAGTCCGCGCTCTTGAGTTCGACGCGCTCGATATGGCGGCGCCATTCCTGCAGGCTGAGGACGGTATCGGTCTCGGCATCCTCCACCAGGATCTCGTCGCCCTGCTGGGACACGAGGAAGCTCTCGCGGCGGCGCACGTCGTTGGCGCGGTTCTCCACGAAGCTGAGCTGGTAGTACTTCCTGCCGTTGATCTCGCGCGGCGCCGGGTCGTCCTCGATCACCGCGCCATGCGCCTTGCCCTTCGAACGCTGTTCGATCTGCGCGGACCAGGCCTTCAGTTCCGGCACCGCGAGCAGGGCTTCCATGGCCTGTTCCCGGGTGCGTGCCGGCGCTTCCTTGGCGACCGCGGGCGCCGGGGGCGGCTTCACTTCCTCGCGCTCGGCACGCTTGCAGCCGGCAGCGGCCAGCGCGATGGCAAGGGCGGCCAGCAAGGGCAAGGAAGGATGGATTGCAGCGCGTCTCGACATGGGTGCCTCACAGGATGGAGCGGGAAGTCTACACCCTGTGTATTTTGTCAGCAACAAATCACTCCCCCAGGGCGCCGTTGGCGCGCAGCGTGCGGGCGAGGTAGCTGGCGACCGCGGGAGACGGCCTGGGGGCCGGCGGGCCGCCGAGGTAGCGGTGCAGCATCCGCAGCAGCAGGTGCATCTGCGCCTCGCGCGCCACCGGGTTGTGCGCGTTGTGTCCCTCGCTTGGGTCGACCAGCAGGCTGACCGGCTTGCCCAGTTCCTGCAGGCGCGCCGCGTAGTCGGCAACCGCTTCCACCTCGACCTTGTCGTCCTGCGCGCCGGCCACCAGCAGCAGCGGTGCACGCACGCGGCTTGCCAGCCGGTGCGGGGCCGCGGCGGCGATCGGGTCGATGTGCGCCGGGTTGGCCGGATCGATCCCCACCGCGGCCAGTACCTGGCGCAGCGGCGGCTGGCCCGGCCGCGCCGGCTCGTCCGCTCCCTGGCGCAGCACACGTGCGAAGTCGGTGGGCGGCTGGGTCGCCATCCCGAAGCGGAACATGGCGGGCGTATGGGTCAGCGCCAGCAGGGTGGCGTAGCCGCCGAACGAGCCGCCCGCGATGCCGAGCCGCTGCGGGTCGCCCACGCCCTGCGCCAGCAGCCAGCGCACGCCGTCGATGATGTCGGCCTGCACGCGGCCGTTGCCGTAGCCGGCGCCCGGCGCCAGCGTGTAGCGCTCGCCGTAGCCGGTCGAGCCGCGGAAGTTCGGCTCGAACACCGCAAAGCCCCGGTTGGCCAGCAGCTGCGCGCTCGGGCTGTAGCCGCCCGTGACATGGCTCCAGGGGCCGCCATGCACGAAGGTGACCAGCGGCAGCGAGCGCGCCGGCAGGCCGGGCGGCAGGGTCAGGTAGCCGTGCACCCTGGCGCCGTCCGAGGCCGGGTAGCGCAGCGCGATCCGCTGCGCCAGCTGGGTGTCGGGCGGCATGCCGCCTTTCGCGCGCACCTCGTCGAGCACGGGACGGAAGGCCTGGCGCTGCAGGTCCAGGATCCAGTAGCGTGCGTGCGCCATCCGTGCGTTGCGTTCGGCCAGCAGGCAGGCGTTCGCGGCGCAGGATTCGATCACGACGCCGCCCGCCGGGAAGCGCCGCGCGATCCCGGCGGCGATGCGCTTGCCCTCGGCATCCAGTCCGACCAGGCGCAGCTCCGGCAACTGGTAGGTGGCCAGCATCGGTTGCCCGTCGCGTGGCGACAGGGTCACGTCGACCAGGTCCGCCAGGCCCGCCGGATCGGTGTGGACCAGGCGCCGCGCGCCGCTCGCCAGCTGCACCTCGACCAGCGCTTCGCGGTCGCCGGCATGCAGGGTGCGCAGGAACAGCCGGCTGCCGTCGGGCGACAGCGCCAGCGGAACACAGGTGCGCAGCGGCGCGCAACGGGTGGCTTCGATCCACTCTTTCCCGCGGCGCTGCAGGATCAGCTGCGTGAAGTCCGCTTCCTGGCGGCGCAGGATGGCGGGCAGGCCGTTAGGCGCAGAAAGCTGGGCATTGACGGTGCCGCGGCCGTCGTACAGGATGCTGCGCGCGCCGTCGGCGCCGATGCGCACCAGGCGCGTCGTGCGCCTGAGGACGTTGTTCTCTTCGATCAGGGCATGGCGCGGTCGACGCCTGCAAAGCGTGCGTTGCCGTCCTTGCCGTCTTTGCCGAAGCTCGCGATCAGGCCCCCCGCGCCGTCGCGCACGCCGATCGCCGCCACGCCGCCTTCCTGCGCCAGGAACAGCACCGTGCCGTCGCGCGACCAGTGGACCCGGGCTGGCGCGCCCCGGTCGTTCGACTCGAGCGCGACCAGCGAACGGGCTGCGCCGCCGGCCAGCGGTTTTACGTACAGTACGGGCTTGCCGTCGCTGTCCTCGACCCAGGCCAGGTGGGCGCCGTCGGGCGCAAGGCGCACCTCGCGCAGGCGCTCGGGGCGGTCGAACAGGCCGGGGTCGAGCAGCGGCGCGCGCGGCAGCGCGGCATTGCGCGCCAGCTCGCTTGATAAGGGCGCGGCCTGAGCGCACGAGAGTGTGCACATGAGGGCCAGCAGCGCAGCGCACAGACGCGCGCCGGCCCGCGCCGGCATGGCGCAGACAGGATGTCGCATGATCGAGTCCTTTCAGGCGGCGGCGGGAACGGGCGCGCCTTGTGCTTCGACGGCAGCAGTGCTTGCAGGGATGGCGCGCGGCGCCAGCACCCACAGGGCGGCGGCGCAGGGCGGTCCCAGCACCAGGGCGGCCACGGTCCAGGCCAGCCGGTAGCGCATGGGCTGTTCCCGCAGGCGCCATGCCGCCAGTGCGGCGGACAGCAGGGCCGCGACCAGTGCCGCCGCGACCACGGCCGTCGGGCGCGCCTGGACCGGCGTTCCCCGCGCGTCCTCGATCAGGCCCCTGTCGAGCAGGCGTTCGGGCAGCGTCAGCACTGCGTTGGCCACCGGCGACAGCCACCAGTCCTTGTGCTCGAACAGCAGCGGGAAGTCGTGCTCGACGAGGCGGGAGGAGACCGGCGTCGCGCGCCCTTGGGCATCGACGAACGCTACCATCTGGCGCGAGCCGGTCTCGCCGTCTACCATGCGGACGCCGAAATTAAAGGAGAGCAGGGTGCCGTCGAGCAGGCGCGCGACGTCGATCCGGTTGAGGTCCCCGAAGGGGCCGGGCAGGGGCACGCTGTAGGCTTCCTCCAGCGGCGCCGCTGGGGTAGCCTGGCGGCGGAAGGCGATCAGGCGCAGGTTGGTCAGCACGAAGGGCTGGCGGCCGACTTCCTGCACGCCGCCGGCCAGCGTCTCGGGGCCGCTCACCGTCAACAGCGTGGGGGCGCGGCCGGATTCGGAGTCGATCCAGAACAGCCGCTGCCGCGTCATGAAGGATTTGGTCACGATGAGCGGCGGCGAGTCGAAGGGGCGCAGGTCGCCCCTCCCGCCACCCCCGAACCAGCCGCGCGGCGCATCGGTATGCATATCGCGTCCTTCGTACAGCATGCGGTCGTGGTTGAAGGTCCACGCGATGTTGCGCTTCCCGTCGTGCCATTGCGTCGCATCGAGGTTGGCGATCGCGCCGCGCACCGGGTGTTCGCGCCCTTGGGGTTGGACCTTGCCCACTTCGAGCAGCGCCAGCTGACGGCGCCAGTGCGCGGCGCGCGGGTCACTGGAAACCGCCAAGGCGCGCTGCAGGTTGTCGCCGCCGGGGGAGCGCACCAGTTCCCTGTAGCCGCCGGCGCGCGCCACCTTGCTGTTGAGCGGATTCACGCCCAGCAGCATCTGGCCGACCTGGAACACGGTCGAGCCGCCCCACAGCATGAGCAGGTAGAAGCCGAGCACCAGCGGGACCGCGCTTGCCAGGTGGGCGCCCGCGCCGGCCGGCGGCCCGGTGCGGTCCGGCCGGAAGGCGGTGTAGGCCAGCGCCGCCGTCAAGGCCAGGCCGATCGCGGCCGGCACCAGCAGTGCGGCGCCGGAGGCCAGGTGCAGGACCAGCACGCTTGGTACGAACAGCACCACGAAGGCGGTGCGGCGTCCGCACAGCACCAGGTAGCAGCCGGCCAGCCAGGCGGTATAGCTTGCCAGCAGCAGGTGCAGCGGGATCAGGTAGTGGCGGGCGTCGACGGTGTCGCCGGTGAAATAGTCGGCACCGGCCACCACCAGCAGGCTTGGGAGCGCCACGGCGACGCTCAAGAGGACCAGCGAGGCCAGGGCCAGCGCGCCGAAGATGCGGCCACGCGCCAGCGGACGGTGCATCAGCCACAGCCAGCGGCTGGGCTGACGGTAGCTGCTAAATTGGACCACGGCAAAGGCAAGCCCCATGGCGGCGATGGCAAACATCATCATCATCATCTGTACTTGCCAGCGCTGCTGCAGCGGGTCGGCCATGCGGATGGCCAGCTGCAGCAACACCAGCAGCACGACGGCCGCGATCAGCGCCAGGTTGCGGAAGCGCCGGCACTCGCTCAGGAAGAGTTCTTTCATATGGGGACTTTCAGGCTGCTGCGGACAGGAGGTTGGCGCCGGCATGGCCGCGCGTGAGGAAGCCGTTGACGGCGCGGTCGAGGCTCACCGGCATCTGCTGCGCGGTGCGCGCGCCCATCAGGCGCAGGCGGTGGCCGAAATCGATGCCGCCATCGAACACCACCAGGTGGGTCAGGCCATCGATGACGCGCATCTCGAGCACGCCGGGGAGGTGCGCGGCTTCGGGTTGGCGGAACGGGAAGTCGGCGATCCAGAGGCTGACTCGCTCGCAGAAGTCGCCGGGCGCCGACATATGGCGCAGCACGCCGCGCTCGAGGATGACGAGGTTATCCGCGACGCGCTCGATCTCTTCCATCTGGTGCGAGCAGTAGACCACCGTGGCGCCATCGTCCAGGCTGGTCTGCAGCAGGGCGTCGAGGAAGGCGCGCTTGGCCACCACGTCCAGGCCGAGCGTGGGCTCGTCGAGGATCAGCAGTTCCGGTCCCTGCGCCAGGGCGAGGGCCAGGCTCACGCCGGCGCGCTCGCCGCGCGACAGCTCGCTGATCCGCTGGCGGTCGGCCACGTTGAAGTTGGCCAGGACCTGGCGATAGCGCTCCTGGTTCCACAGCGGGTACAGGCGCCGCTGCATGTGCGCCAGTTCCTGCACCCGCATCCAGGCGGGCAGGGTGTGTTCTTCGTTGACGAAGCCGATGCGCGCGCGCAGGGCCGGGGTGAGGGCGCGGCTGTCGCAGCCCAGCACGGCGGCCGAGCCGCTGTCGGCGCAGGCGAAGCCGAGCAGCACGCGGAACAGGGTCGACTTGCCGGCGCCGTTGGCGCCGACGATGGCGTGCACGCCGCCGCGCGGCAGGTGCAGGCTCAGCTTGTCGAGGGCCTGCTTGCCCTTGTAGGACAGGCACAGCTTGTCGGTGCGGATGACGAGGTCGTTCATTTTATGTTCTCTTTCAGGCGACTTTGCGTGGCAGGCAGGCTGCCAGTTCACCGGCGACGCGGTCGAGGATGTCGGTATCGCTGTAGCCGAGGCCGATGACGTCGCCGGTGAAGCGGTCCACCGCCTCGCCCAGGCGGCGTTCGCGCTCGGCGTCCGACAGCAGCTGGCGCGGCTGGAGCACGAACAGGCCGAGGCCCGCGCGCGACTCTACCCAGCCTTCCAGGGTCAGTTCGCCGTAGGCCTTGGCCACGGTGTTGGGGTTGATCGACAACTGCTGGGCCAGGCCGCGCACGCTGGGAAGTAGAGCGCCGACCTCCAGCTCGCCGCTGGCGATCAGGCGGCGCACGCCGTCGACGATCTGGCGGTTGATCGGCCGGGTGTCGCCGGTGGCGATGTTCAGCATCAAGGGTGTTCGGCGGCTCATGGTGGCTCCTAACTGTACTATTACACGCAGTACAGTGGACCCGGGGCGCCGCCTTGTCAATATTTGCATGCGCAGGACTGCGCAGTCTATGCGCCAGCGATAAAAGGGGATACTCGATTACCTGGCAGGTAATCGCCAGGCGCCGCGGCGGAGCGGATAGTTCAATCCACGCAAGCCTTACAGGAGAAGAACATGAATGCGTATGCCGTCGGTCTGCTGAAGGACGTGGTGTTTGGACCGGACATCGTCCGTTACCTCGAACGGATCGACGAGACGATGAAGCCGTATCGGGGCCGCTTCCTGCTGCACGGCCAAGCGCCCGAGGTGCTGGAAGGCAGCCTGCCCGCGGACGTGGTGGTGATCGAGTTTCCCGACATCGAACATGCCCGCCGGTGGTATGCCTCGCCTGCCTACCAGGAGATCCTGCCGCTGCGGACGAGGAACGCGGCGAGCGTGGTGTTCCTGGTCGACGCTCTGCCGGAGGGGCATCTGGCGACCGATATCCTGCGATAGGGACGTCGGCCGCGTCGATGGGAAGTCACTGCGCGTGCCCGGCTTCAGGATGCGGGCAATGCGATGGCCGTGCGCAGGAAGTCGAACATGGCCTTCATCCGTCCCAGGTAGCGGGTATCGGGATGGGCCAGCAGCCACAGGCCGATGTCCAGTTCCGGCAGCGGCCCTTCCAGCATGGTGACCTCTGGACGATCGCGCATCACCGCCAGCGGCACCACGCCGACGCCCAGTCCGTTCACGACGGCGCCGGCAACCGCCAGCAGGTTGCCGACCTTGTGGCGCGGCAGGGTCTGGGGATGGCGCGCGCGGCGCCAGTGCTGGGACGGGTGGTCGGGCAGGCTGTCGTCCAGCGCGATCCAGTCCATCTCGCTGTAGTGCCTGCCTTGCGGCTGCCCCGCCAGGTAGCCGGCGCCGCCATACACGGCCGAACGCATCGTGCCCAGCCGGATGCCGACCAGGTGCTCGGGCGGCGCATTGGTGGCGCGGATGGCGATGTCGGCTTCGCGCTGGCTCAGGTTGACGAGCACGTTGGTGCTGGCCAGTTCGAGCCGGATGTCCGGGTAGCGCTCGGCAAAGCGCGCCAGCACCGGCAGCAGCACGGTATGCAGCAGCGTGTCGGTCAGGGTAATGCGCAGCACGCCGGAGGGCGCCGTGGCCTGGTGGAAGGCCGCTTCGCGCGCCTCCTCGAGCTGGGTCTCGATCCGCTCCGCATGGCTGGCCAGCACGCGCCCGAGTTCCGTCGCCGTATAACCTTGCCGGCCGCGGTCGAACAGCAGCTCGCCGACATCGGCCTCGATGCGCTTGATGGCGCGGAACACGGTGGACGCATCCACCTTTAGCCGCTCGGCGGCGCCGGCGAGGGTGCGGCCGCGGTGCAGGGCCAGGATGATTTCCAGGTCCTGGAGGCCAAGCTTCGATTGCAATTTTGCATACGATGGTTTCATGAACGCCTATTTTATAGGCATTCTTGCAGCGATAGAGTAGGAACTCCTCAACCCACCTTGCAAGGAAGCCATCATGGACCACACACTCCGCTCCCTCGTCCTGCTGTTGCGCCTGTCGTTCGGTGCGCTCGCGCTCACGCTCGCCATGCTGACCGCGGCCGCGCTCGGCGTGCCCGCATTCGCGGCGGATCTCGCCGCGCAAGGCATGCCGATGCCCTTGAGCTGGCCAGCCGTGCTGCTTGAGTGCGTGCTCGCGCTGGCCGCACTCTTCCTGCACCGTCCTCCCCTGGGGTCAGGTCTGACATTCGGACACGGCCTCGACAATACATCAGCGCGCAATACTGTTTGATATCGCTTGTCTGCACGTCCGTTACGCTGATGACCCGCTTGCGGCGCCGTTCGTGGACGATGCGTGCAGTACCGTACCGAGCCGGCGCGCCGACCTGTCATCCTGCCTGCATGATCAACTCATACGTGGAGAAATTCTCATGCAACGATATTCAGCAGCGATGACAGGCGGTCTGATAGCGGGCGTGCTGACGACTGCCTTCATGGTCGTCGGGCGCAAGACCGGCCTGCTGGGGAAAACGCTCGACCGGGATGCGGTCGACTGGATCGACGATGTCACCGGCTCGCGCAAGGTGATCGGCGACACCGGCACCAGCGTCGTCGAGTTCGTCAATCATCTCGGCGCATCGGCCGCCTTCGCGCTGGCGGTTCCCAAGCTGCGCGATGCCGCGCCGTCCTTGTCACCGGTGACCATCGGTGCGCTGTACGGCACCGCGCTATATGCGGTGAACATCGGCTGCATCGCGCCTATGCTCGGCATCACCGAGGGCGAGGCAAAGGCGGGGCCACGCAAGGCCGGCGAGCGCTGGAGCGTCCATCTGCTGCAGTCGATCGCGACCGCGGTGCTGGCGGAACGGCTGACTTCCAGGCCGGCACACCGCTAGGGTTGCGAGCCGACGACCAGGCCTGCTTATTCCGCTAGATTCAGTCCGTGCTGTTCGCACCATGCACGCATCGCGTCCAGCGTGCGCTGCTCGCGGAATGCATGCCACCGGTCGCGCAGGCTGCGCTTGTCCACCAATGCCGAAAAGCGGGCATAGGCGCCCGCGCGCCTGAATATCCGCCGGACCTCGTCTTCGTCCGAGGGCATGTGGCGCTGGACAAAATCGATGACCACGGCCCGGCCCAGCTCCAGCGTGTGCTGGCCCGGCACCGGGATGTAATGGCCTTCTTGGCCGATGTTCTCAGGAAGCGGTTCCATCTCGCCGACCAGGTCCGAGCGAATATGGACATGACCCGTTTCCAGGCTCACCCATGCCTCGCTGCCCTGATCATCCGCCAGCATCATCGCGTTGTCGAGATCAAAAGCGTTCACGGTTGCCATACCTGCCTCCGGTAAGAAAGATAACAGCAGAGCTCGTGTCCGAATGTCAGACCTGACCCTGCCAAAGTAAAAAAGCCTGCAAGGCGCGAACCCTGCAGGCTTTCTGGCTGGTAGGCCGGACGATTACATCATGCCGTCCATGCCGCCCATGCCACCCATACCGCCCATGCCGCCCATGCCGCCGGCCGGCTTGTCTTCAACGACTTCCGAGACCATGCAGTCGGTGGTCAGCATCAGGCCGGCGATCGACGCTGCGTTCTGCAGTGCCGAGCGGGTGACCTTGGCCGGATCCAGCACGCCCATTTCGACCATGTCGCCGTAGGTGCCGTTGGCGGCGTTGTAGCCGTAGTTGCCGGTGCCGGCGATGACTGCGGCGACCACGACCGACGGCTCGTCGCCGGCGTTCTGGACGATCATGCGCAGCGGCTCTTCCATGGCGCGCAGGACGATCTTGATGCCTGCGTCCTGGTCAGGGTTGTCGCCCTTGATGTCGATGTTCGAACGTGCGCGCAGCAGGGCCACGCCGCCGCCCGGGACGATGCCTTCTTCCACGGCAGCGCGGGTTGCGTGCAGCGCGTCTTCCACGCGTGCCTTCTTCTCTTTCATCTCGACTTCGGTGGCTGCACCGACGCGGATCACGGCAACGCCGCCGGCCAGCTTGGCCACGCGTTCCTGCAGTTTTTCGCGGTCGTAGTCCGAGGTCGCTTCTTCGATCTGGACGCGGACCATCTTGACGCGTGCTTCGATCGCTTCAGCGGCGCCGGCGCCGTCGATGATGATGGTGTTTTCCTTGCCCACTTCGACGCGCTTGGCCTGGCCCAGTTCCTGCAGCGTGACCTTTTCCAGGGTCAGGCCGACTTCTTCGGCGATCACCTGGCCGCCGGTCAGGATGGCGATGTCTTCCAGCATGGCCTTGCGGCGGTCGCCGAAGCCAGGCGCCTTGACGGCGACGGTCTTCAGGATGCCACGGATGTTGTTGACCACCAGGGTCGCCAGCGCTTCGCCTTCGATGTCTTCGGCGACGATCACCAGCGGACGGCCGGCCTTGGCGACTTGCTCCAGCACCGGCAGCAGGTCACGGATGTTCGAGATCTTCTTGTCGCACAGCAGGATGAACGGGTTCTCGTGAACCGCGACCTGCTTGTCCGGGTTGTTGATGAAGTACGGCGACAGGTAGCCGCGGTCGAACTGCATGCCTTCCACGATGTCCAGCTCGTCGTTCAGCGACTTGCCGTCTTCGACGGTGATGACGCCTTCCTTGCCGACTTTTTCCATCGCCTCGGCGATGCGCTCGCCGATCGAGGTTTCCGAGTTGGCCGAGATGGCGCCGACCTGGGCGATCTCTTTCGAGGTGGTGGTCGGCTTGGCGATCTTCTTCAGTTCTTCGACGGTGGCGGCGACGGCCTTGTCGATGCCGCGCTTCAGGTCCATCGGGTTCATGCCGGCGGCAACGAACTTCATGCCTTCGCGGACGATCGCCTGTGCCAGCACGGTCGCGGTGGTGGTGCCGTCACCGGCGTTGTCGCTGGTCTTCGACGCGACTTCCTTGACCATCTGCGCGCCCATGTTCTGCAGCTTGTCCTTCAGTTCGATCTCTTTCGCGACCGAGACGCCGTCCTTGGTGACGGTCGGGGCGCCGAACGAGCGCTCCAGCACCACGTTGCGGCCTTTCGGGCCCAGGGTGACCTTGACTGCGTTGGCGAGGATGTTGACGCCTTCAACCATCTTGGCGCGCGCTGCGTCGCCGAAAATTACTTCTTTAGCTGCCATTTCTTGTTCTCCGAATGAATTCGTGAATGTGTATTACAGGAGGAATGCGGGTTTGACCAATTACTGGGCCACGACGGCCATGATGTCTTCTTCGCGCATGACCAGCAGTTCCTGGCCATCGACCTTGACGGCCTGGCCCGAGTACTTGCCGAACAGGACGCGGTCACCGACCTTCACTTCCAGCGGACGAACCTGGCCATTTTCCTGCACCTTGCCGTTGCCGACGGCCAGGATCTCGCCCTGGTCCGGCTTCTCGGCGGCCGCATCAGGGATGATCAGGCCGGATGCAGTCTTGGTCTCCTGGTCGAGACGCTTCACGATTACGCGATCGTGCAGAGGACGAAGGTTCATGCAAAACTCCTTATTTTTCAGTGGTTTGACTAGCTGTTCAAAGCCGCCATACGGTGGTGGCGGCTGGGAAAATTTGTGCTTCGGTTTGTTAGCACTCTAGGCTGCCGAGTGCTAACACGAAGGTGATTATAGGGACGATAACACCCCATTTCAAGCGGGAATGTGTGGGATCGAACCGACTTTTTTGCGAAAACACAATCCAATAGATGGGTTGTACACTGTCGGCGGTGGCATTCGAGCAATGGCCGGGCAGGGTACACCGGATAGCGCCGGGACGCCGCACGGATGCTGTATGCTATGGCCCCGAGCGCTTCCCTCCTGAATGGAGGCGCGATTCGGTTGACGGAAAAACCATCTCAGTCCTATAGTGTCGAATGATTTCCGAATTTCAAGACGTCTCCGACAAGATCGACCGGCTCGCCCAGCTGACCCAGTCGCTGCGCGCCGAGAACTACCTGCTGCGCCAGGCCAACCACCTGCTGAGCGCCGAGAACATCGCGTTCAAGGAGCGGCTGATCGAGGCGCAGCGCCGCGTCGAGGCGCTGCTCGAGCAGTTGCCCGCGCCGGAAGGCGAAGCGGACGATGCAGCCGATGCCGGTCCTGAGGCCGGCGAGCCGAACGAGGCAAGCCAATGATCCATCTCGATTGCACCATCATGGGCCAGTCCTACCGCCTGGCCTGCCGCGAAGGCGAAGAGCGCACCCTGCGCGAAGCGGTCAGCTACCTGGACGGCAAGATGTGCGCGCTGCGCGACTCGGGCAAGGTCAGGGGCACCGACCGCATCGCCGTCATGGCGGCGCTCAGCGTGGCGGCCGAATTCCTGTCGGTTAAGTCGCCCCAGGGGCCGCTGTCCGACATGTCGATCCTGGAAGTCAAGCAGAAGCTCGAGGCGATGCACACGGTGCTGGACCAGGCCCTGGCGCCGCAGGAAAATCTGTCCTGAGGTTCAGATTCGATTGACATGCTCGGCCAACGGAGTAAACTGCGCTCTACCCTGCGGTGTTCGAGATTTGTCATATATTCCTTGAACCATTCTTTCGCATAGGTTGTGGGACATGCTTGGTGGGCGCGAGCGTCACTAGTCTGACGAACCCGAAATTGAGCTGACTGCGACCACCTTGAGCCTTTTGGTTCGGGATGCCGGCAATAACGACACAGGCGGGGCTACACACACGAGCGGTTGCGCACTTCGGTACGCAGCCGCTTTTTTTTTCGATAGGGTTTTTCGCAGAAAGGTCGGCAGAGCCGACCTTTCTGCGTGTGGAGACGGAATGCGTTATTGGTTGATGAAATCGGAGCCGGACGACGTCAGTTTCGACGACGTGCTGGCCGCGCCGGAGCAAACCGTGTCCTGGTACGGCGTACGAAACTACCAGGCGCGCAATTTTCTGCGCGACGCCATGTCGGTCGGCGACGGCGTCCTGTTCTACCACTCCAGCTGCGCAGTGCCCGGCGTGGCCGGCATCGCCGAGGTGGCGAGCGGTCCGTATCCGGATGCGACCCAGTTCGACCCGTCCTCTCCCTACCACGACCCCAAGGCCACCCAGGAAAATCCGCGCTGGATCTCGGTCGACGTGCGTGCGGTGGAAGCGGGGCGCTACCTTCCGTTGACGGAGATGCGCAGCATCCCGGCGTTGGAAGACATGGTGCTGCTGCAGAAGGGCAGCCGGCTGTCGGTGTCGCCGGTGACGGCGGCCGAGTGGAACACCATCGTCGCCCTGGTGCGCGAAGGGAAGCGCTGATGGACCTCACCCTGATCCTGGCGCTGCTGGCGATGGGCACCTTCGGCGGCTTCGCGGCCGGGCTGCTCGGCATCGGCGGCGGCATGGTGCTGGTCCCCTTCATCACGATGATCTTCACCGCGCGCGGCTTCGCGCCCGAGCTGACCATCCACATGGCGATCGCCACCTCGCTTGCGACCATCCTGTTCACCTCCCTGTCCTCGGTGCGCGCCCACCACCAGCACGGCGCGGTCCTGTGGCCGGTGGTGAAGCTGCTGGCGCCGGGCATCCTGATCGGCTCCTGGATCGGGCCCTGGATCGGCAAGCAGATGGATTCCACGGTGCTGGCAGCCTTCTTCGGCGTGTTCGTCGCTTTCTCGGCGACCCAGATGCTGATCGGTAAAAAGCCCGCCGCGTCGCGCGCGCTGCCGGGCGCGCCGGGCATGTTCGCCACCGGTGGCCTGATCGGCACCCTGTCGGGCATCGTCGGCGCCGGCGGCGGCTTCGTGTCGGTGCCCTTCATGACCTGGTGCGGCGTGCGCATCCACAATGCGGTGGCCACCAGCGCGGCGCTGGGCTTTCCGATCGCGCTCTCCGGAACCCTCTCGAACATCTGGTTCGGCTGGGGCGAGCCGGGCTTGCCGGACTGGTCGCTCGGTTTCATCTACCTGCCGGCCCTGGCCATCATCGTGCTGGCCAGCGTCACCATGGCGCCGATCGGCGCGCGCACCGCGCACAAGATGCCGGTGCGTCAGCTGCAGAAGGTGTTCGCGGTGATCCTGTATGCGCTGGCGGCCTACATGTTCTGGAAGGCCGTCAACCCGTAGCCAACTTGCGCATGCGCTCGCGATTGAGCGGCAAATCGCGCACGCGCCTGCCGCAGGCGTCGGCTACCGCATTGGCCAGCGCCGCCGCGGCCGGCCCCTGGGCCGCTTCGCCGGTGCCGAGGAAAGGCTGGCCCGGACGGTCCAGCAGGTGCACCTCGACCTTGTCCGGCACCCCGTTGAAGCGCAGGATCGGATAGCCGGCCCAGTCCTGGCTGATCACCTGGCTGGCGTCGAAGCGCATCTGCTCCAGCAGGGTCCAGCTGCTTGATTGGACGATGCCGCCCTCGATCTGGTTGCGCACCCCGTCGGGACTCACCACTTCGCCGCAGTCGACGGCGGCATCGGCGCGCACGATGCGGACAAAACCGGTGTCCAGCGCCACCTCGACTTCCAGCGCGACGGCGCAGTAGGCCGCCAGGTTCTTGTAGCGGGCAAATGCGAAGCCGCGCCCGCGCCGGGGGCTTCTCTTGTAGCCGTCCCAGCCGAACTTGCTTGCGGCCAGCTTGACCACCTCGATGGCGCGCGGGTCCGCCAGGTGGCGCAGGCGGAAGGCCACCGGGTCCAGGCCGGCCGCCCGCGCCAGCTCGTCCATGAAGCTCTCGATCGCGAACACGTTGCAGTAGGCGCCCAGCGAGCGTACCGCCGAGGTGCGGAACGGTCCGGCCGGCTGGAAGCGATGGGTCACGCGCGCGTTCGGCAGCACGTAGTACGGAATGGCATTGCGGTCGCCGCTGCCCTGGGGCTGCGGAATCGGCTTGGGCGTGGGCGGTACGAAGGGCTTGGCCAGCAGGGTGGCGGCCAGCAGGTTGCCGGCCTTGCCGGGCCGGGTGTTGTGCGACTGGCTCCAGACCTCGTACTGCCAGTCGACGATCCTGCCGCTCGCGTCGAGCGTGGCCGCGACGTCCGCCACCATCGCCGGGCCGAAAGGTTCCCACGCATGTTCGTCCTCGCGCATCCATTGCACCCGGACCGGGATGCCGGGGAAGGCGCGCGCCATCAGCGCCGCGTCGGCGGCGACGTCGTCGGCGCCGTTGTGGCCGTAGCAGCCGGAGCCCTCGCCATGGATGCAGCGCACCGCTTCCTCGGGCGCGCCGAGCAGCTCGGCCAGCGCGCGGCGCAGCGGGAACACGCCCTGCGAATGGGTCCACACCGTGTAGCGGCCTTCGTCCAGCAGCGCGATCGCGCACGAGGGGCCGATCGAGGCGTGCAGCTGGAACGGGCGGGTATAGGTGGCGCGCAGGGTCTTGCCGGGCGCCCCGGGCTTGCCCTGCGCCAGCACCTGCTCGGGTGTCGACGGCAGGCTGCGCACCAGCGCGGCCACATCGCGGCCGGCCGGAAGAACGGAAGGTACGTCCCAGCGGGCCGCGCGCGCCAGCGCCTTCGCTGCCTTCACCGCGCGGTATTCCTCGTCCGCGATCACGGCCAGGAAGCGCCCGTCCTGCACGATTTCGAGCACGCCCGCCAGGTGCGCCACCGCCGCCTTGTCCACCGAGAGCAGGCGCGCGCTCGGTGAGGGCGGGCGCACCACGCGGCCATGCATCATGGCGGGCAGGCGCAGGTCCTGCACGTAGGCGACATGGCCCTTGAGCTTGCCAGGGATGTCGACCCGCGGCAGCGTCACCCCGATGAGGCGCCGCGCGTTCGGCGTGCGCGGCGGCAGGGCGCTTGTCGCGCGCACGTGCTGCTCGCTGCCCGCCACCAGTTCGCTGAAGCTCACGCGCCGTCCGTCGGGCGTGCGGAACACGCTGTTGTCCTGCATCAGCGTGGCGGCCGGCACCTTCAAGTGGGCCGCGGCCTTTTCCGCTAGCTGCGCGCGCACCTGGGCCGCCGCGTGGCGGATGGCGGTGGCGCTGTCCTGCATCGAGTGGCTGCCCGCCGTATAGCCTTCGTCGGGCGAGCGCTCGGTGTCGGCGGTTTCCAGCACCAGGCGTCCGGGATCGATCTGCAGCTCGTGCGCGGCCACCTGCAGCAGGGCGGTCTTGATGCCCTGGCCCAGCTCCACCTTGCCCGTGAAGATGCTCACGCGGTTGTCGCTGCCCACGCGGATCCAGGCGTCGAGCCAGGGTTCGCGTTCGAGGCTGCCGGGCAGGGCGCCGGGCGCGGCGCGCAGCGGCAGCGCGAAGGAAAGCGTCAGGGCGCCGCCGCTTGCGAGGAAGCGGCGCCGGCCGGGGCGCTTGGGGGAATCGTTCATCAGTAGTTCCGGATCGGCTGGGTCTTGAGCACGTCGGCGGCGCGGCGCACCGCGCGCAGGATGCGCAGGTGGGTGCCGCAGCGGCACAGGTTTGGCTGCATCCAGGCCTTGATCTGGGCATCGGTGGGCGAGGCCACCTGCTCGAACAGGGCGGTGGCGCGCATGATCATGCCGGCGATGCAGTAGCCGCACTGCGCCGCCTGCTCCTCGACGAAGGCCTGCTGCAGCACCACGGCCGGCACCCAGCGCGTGCCGCCCGACTCCACCGTGCGCACGGCGCGGCTGCCCACCATCGACACCGGCAGCAGGCAGGACATCACCGGCTCCTTGTCGAGCATCACGGTACAGGAGCCGCACTGTCCCATGCCGCAGCCGAACTTGGCGCCGTTGAGTTTCAGGTCGTTGCGCAGCACGTAGAGCAGCGGCGTGTCGGCGTCGACGTCGACTTCCTGCGGCTTGCCGTTAACCTGCAGCTTGAAGGTGGTCATGGCTATCTCGTCTTCTTCACGGTGTCGTCCAGGTCAGGCCACGGCTCGGCCCCTGCGCCATAACGGCGCAGGTAAGCGGCCAGCGCCGTCACCTGCTCGTCGCCCAGCAGGGTGGCGAAGCCGGGCATCCAGCGCCCCGGTTCGCTATCTAGCGGCACGATGCCTTCGCGGATGATGCGCACCAGGCTGCGCGGGTCCGGGTCGTACAGGGCCACCGCCTTCTGCAGCTGCAGGGCGGCGCCGGAGCTGGCGCTGCGCCCCGCATCGTGGCAGCTGGCGCAGGCCATCGCATAGGTCTCGTAGCCGAGGCGCATGCGCGCCAGGTCGGGATCCTTGTCTCCTGGTGGCGGCAGCGGACCGGCCTGTTGCGCGGGCGTCGCGCGCGCCGGCGCCTGTTTCAGGTAACTGTGGATGTAGGTGGCGAGGGCGGCGACGTCCGCGGCATCGGCCTGGCCCAGGTTGACCACCACGTCCTGCATCGGCCCGCCCGCCACGGCGTGGTCGGGCGCGATGCCGGTGCGCAGGTATTCCTGCAGGTGCTCCCGGGTCCACGGCAAGGGCGAGGGCGACTTGCCATTGAGCGCCGGGGCGTACCAGCCGCCGGCATCGCCGCCGTCGAAGCGGCGCTGCAGGTCCGGCCCGCCGAGCAGGGTGCGCGGCGTGTGGCATGCGCTGCAGTGGGCCAGTACGTTGGCGACGTAGGCGCCTCGGTTCCAGTCGGCCGGCTGGCGCGCATCGGGCTGCCAGGGCGATTCGTCGAGGTAGAGCAGGTTCCAGAAAGCCACCAGGGGACGGAAACCGAAGGGGAAGCTCATCCGGTTCTCGCGCGCCGGCGCCGCCAGGGCCGGGCGGGTCATGAAGTAGGCGTACAGGGCGCGCATGTCGTCCGGCGCCAGCTTGGTGTAGTGGTTGTAGGGGAAGGCGGGGTAGAGCAGGCGGCCGTCGCGCGCGACGCCCTGGCGCATCGCGCGCTCGAAGGCCTCGAAGCTCCAGGCGCCGATGCCGGTGCCCGTGTGCGGCGTGATGTTGGTGCTGTGGACGGTGCCGAAGGGCGTCTTCACCGCCAGGCCGCCGGCGAAGGGTTTGCTCGGGTCGACCGTGTGGCAGGCCGCGCACATGCCGAGCTTCGACAAGTTGGCGCCGCGCGCCACCAGCGCGCTGTCGAAGCGGGCCGGCGCCGCCTGCACGGGCAGGGCGGGGCGCCACATGAAGAAGAACGCGGCGAGCGCCAGCAGCGCCAGCCCAGCCAGCGCCAGCCACCATCGATTGCGCCGCGCGCGTCCCGGCCGTTCCATGTCCTGCTTGTTCTCCCCGATCAGTATTCCTCGGCATTATGACCGAAAAGCCAACACGCACGCGCCCAGGGCCGGGCGGTGGTATGCTGCGGCCATGACTACCGATTCCGACATCGAGCTGTCCGGCCCTTTCCAGGCCAAGGACGGCAACGGCCGTACCCTCGACGTCAAGGCGATCCGCATCTTCGACGAGGGCTACGGGATCATCGACGTGTACGTGGACTTCAAGGCCAGGCTCGAGCCCGGCGCCTACAAGGACACGGTGCTGGTGCGCCAGATCATCGAGCGCCTGCGCACGCTCGGCTACAAGGGCCCCGACTTCGGCCACAGCGATCCCGGCCTGCAGGAGAGCAAGCTGATCGTGCTCGAGGCGCCCGAGGAATTCACCGCCTTCGCCAAGAGCCGCGGCTGGAAGAACCTGGCCGAAGACTTCGAGTAACAGCCGGCCCCGGCCATTTGCCGGGGCACGCCGGCATTGTGCCTATAATGTCCATTTCCGACATAGGCCGATCCCATGCTGCTGCGCCAGCGCACCACCGTTTCGCTCCGGCGCCTGCTGGTGCTGCTCACCGCCTTCGGCCTGCTGCCGCTGGCGCTGCTGGGCGTGTGGGGACTGCACCTGGTGGGCGAATACCAGCAGCGCGAGCAGCAGCGCCACCTGCTCGACCTGGCGCGTGCGCTGTCGAGCGCCGTCGACGCCGAGCTCGATGGCGCGGTGGCGGCCCTGGCCGGCATGGCGCGCTCCCCGGCGATGGCGGCCGGCGACCTGCGCGCCGTCCACGGGATCGCCCGCAAGCACGTGGCGGCCCAGCCGGAATGGCTGGCCGTGATCCTGACCGACGCCAGCGGCGCCATCCTGTTTCGCAGCAATGCGCCCTTCGGCGGGCCGGGCGGCATCATCGCCGACCCCGCCAGCCTGCGCCAGGCGGTCGATAGCGGCCAGCCGCTGGCCGGCCGGGTCGCGATCGGCAAGGGCGGCCGCGCCGCCTTCCCGATGCGCGTTCCGGTTCTCGATGACGCGGGGCGCCGCTACGTCCTGAGCGCGGTGATCCAGCCCGGCCGCATGCTGCGCGTGCTGGAGCGCCAGAAGGTGCCGGGCAATTCGGTGATCTCGATCATGGATGGCGGCGGCGCCATCGTCGCCCGCTCGAAGGAGCACCGGCACACGGTCGGCGGCCCGCCCAGTGCCTCGCTGGTCAAGCTGATGCAAGACCCCAGGCAGGAAGCGGTGGGCGAAACCACCACGCTGGAGGGGGCGCAGGTGATGTCGGCCTTCACCCGCTCGCGCTACGGCTGGGCGGTGGCGATCGGTGTGCCGCCCTCGGCGCTGGCGCCGGCCTCGATGCAGGGCATCGCCCTGTACGCGGCCGGGCTGGCGGCATCGCTGCTGGCCTGCATGCTGCTCGCCAGCCTGCTGTCGCACCGCATCGTGCGCGCCTTCCACGGCCTGCAGCGCGGCGGCGCCGCGCTGGGCGCCGGCCTGCCGGTGTCGGTCCCGCCCTCGCGCATCAGCGAGATCGACGAGACCGGACGCGCCCTGATGGCCGCCGCGGCCTTGCGCGACGCGCACGAGGCCGAGCGCTCGCAGCTGCTGGCATCGCTCGAGCGCGCGCTGGACGACAGCCGCAGCGCTTCGCGCGTGAAGGACGAATTCCTGGCCATGCTCGGCCACGAGCTGCGCAATCCGCTCAGCCCGATCGTCGCCTCGCTCGACCTGATGGACCTGCGCAACGAGGCGTCGAACCAGCGCGAACGCGCCATCCTGCGGCGCCAGACCAATCACCTCAAGCGCCTGGTCGACGACCTGCTCGACGTCTCGCGCATCACCAGCGGCAAGCTGCGCATCGACTTGCGCCCGGTCAACCTGGCCGAGTTGGTGCGCCACGTGACGGCTTCCTTCCCGGCCGCGCCGGGACGCGCCATCGAGGCGCATGCGCCGGCCGAGGCCTGGGTGCTGGGCGACGAGAGCCGCCTGACGCAGGTGCTGAACAACCTCTTGACCAACGCGGCGCGCTTCGGCAAGGGCGCAAACGGCGTCCGGCTGCTGGTCGAGGAAGGCCAGGCACGCCTGGCGGTGAGCGACGACGGCGTCGGCATGGACCGTGAGATGCTGGAGCGCGTGTTCGATCCCTTCTTCCAGGCCAGGCAGCCGCTGGCGCGCCATGCCGGCGGACTCGGGCTGGGCCTGGCGATCGTGCGCCGCATCGTCGAGCTGCACGGGGGAGTGGTGTCGGCCCACAGCGAGGGTCCTGGCAAGGGCAGTTGCTTCGAAGTGCTGCTGCCGCTCGGGACGGCGCCATCGAAGGAAGCAGAAGCGCCCGGCGCGGCGCAGGCGCGCCTGCTCGACGTGCTGGTGGTCGACGACAACCAGGACGCGCTCCGGGCGACCGCCGCGGTGCTCGATTACCTCGGGCACACGGTGCGCATCGCGGGTACGGCGGCGGCTGCGGCGGAGGAGGTGCAAAGGCAGGCGCCGGACGTCGCGATCCTCGACATCGGCCTGCCCGACATGGATGGCTACGCGCTGGCGGCGCTGCTGCGCGCCGCGGCGCCGACGCTGCGGCTGGTGGCGCTGACCGGCTACGGCCAGCGCGCCGACGTGGCCCAGGCACTCGGCGCCGGCTTCGACCTGCACCTGACCAAGCCGGCCACGCTGGAAGATTTGCAGCGGGCGCTGACGCCCGCTTGAGGGAACAGCTACTTACGCGTGCGCCGCGCGGCCGTTGGGCTGGCGATAAGCCCAGGCCAGCATGACGAGGGCGCCGACGATCATCGGCAGCGACAGCACCTGGCCCGAGGTGATCGGCATGCCGAGCACGGTGGTTTCCCAGTCCGGCACGCGGAAATACTCGGTGATGAAGCGCGCGCAGCCATACAGCAGGGTGAACATGGCGCCCACCGCCAGGCGCGGGCGCTGCTTGCGCGCATACGGCCACAGGATCAGGAACACGACGATCCCATCGAGCAGCATCTGGTACAGCGGCGACGGATGGCGCGGGCCTTCGACGCCCGGCCACAGCATGGCCCAGGGCAGGCTGGGGTCGGCCAGGCGGCCCGGCAGCTCGGCGTTGATGAAGTTGCCCAGGCGGCCGGCGGCATACCCGAGCGGCACCATCGGCGCGATGAAGTCGTACACGTCGAGCAGGTTGCGCTTGGATTTGCGGGCCCACAGCGCCATGGCGATCAGCACGCCCAGGAAGCCGCCGTGGAAGGACATGCCGCCGCGCCAGACCATGAAGATCTCGAGCGGATGCTGGAGAAAGTAGAGCGGCTGGTAGAACAGCACTTCGCCCAGGCGTCCGCCCAGCACCACGCCGAGCATGCCGTAGAACAGCATGTCGTCCAGGTCCTCGGCCTTCCAGCCCTGCGCGGCGATGTGCGGCTGGCGGATGCGCACCCGGCCCAGGATCAGGAACAGGGCGAAGGCCACCACGTACATCAGGCCATACCAATGGATCTGCACCGGTCCGATGGCGAAGGCGATGGGATCCGGCTGCGGGTGTACTAGCATCGTTTTACTCTTTCTCGATTAAATCCAGGAAGCCCCTGAGCACGGGCGAGGCGCTGTCGCGGCGCCAGGCCAGGCCCGTCTCGGCCAGCGGCGTCGGGTCGGCCAGGGCACGGTATTCTACGCCCGCGCGCATCAGGTTCGACACGGATTGTGGCACAAGTGCCAATCCCATGCCGCCGGAGACCAGGCTGACGATGGTCTGCATCTGCAGCGCTTCCTGCCCGATGACGGGGGTGATGCCGGCCGCGCGGAAGCACGACAGGATGGCGTCGTACAGGGCGGGCGCGGCGGCGCGCGGGAAGATCACGAGCGGCAGCGGCGGCAGGTCGCGCAGGCGTACCGGTCCGCTACCCTTGAGCGCATCCAGCCCGGCGGGCGCGCACAGGATCAGCGGCTCTTCCAGCACTTTTCTGTAGTCGAGGGTGGTGCCCGCCTGTCCCGGCAGCGGCGGGATCACGAAACCGGCGTCGATCCGCCCGTCCAGCAATTCATCGGCCTGCACGTCGGACGTCGCTTCGCGCAGCACCAGTTGGACGTCCGGGAAGGCGGCGCGGTAGCGCTGCAGGATGGCGGGCAGCACGCTGTAGTCGGCGGTCGAAACGAAGGAGAGGGTCAGGCGGCCGGCCCTGCCTTCGGCGACCCGGCGCACCAGGTCGGGCAGGGCGCCGGCGTCGCCGAGCAGGCGGCGCGCCTCGGGCAGCAGGGCGGTGCCGGCGGCGGTGAGCGTCACCTGGCGGCGGTTGCGCAGGAACAGCGGGGCGCCGAGCAGCTCTTCCAGCCCGGCGATGCTTTGCGAGAGCGGCGGCTGCGTCATGTGCAGGCGCTCGGCGGCACGGCCGAAGTGCAGTTCTTCGGCGACCGTGACGAAATGGCGGAGCTGACGAAGTTCCAGGTTCATTGATACGCGCAGTGTATGGATTGGACTCGGTGATATGCAAAACATATCACACTACCCGGTCCCACTCTTGCGGTATCAGGACTTCCTGCGTTTGGAAAAGGCCTGCTTCACGCGGGCCGCGCGATGATGGTGCAGAACGTTGTGTTCTTTTTTCTTGTCGAGCCCGAGCGCCTTTTCGATGAACTCGAACCAGACGAAGGCGAACACCATCAGCGCGACGATGTACCACCACGACAGGTCGGCGAAACGCCAGACGCCGAAAAAGCGCAGCCCGCAGAGGGCGACGATGGAGAGGATGAGCGGCATGGATGACTCCTTCGGCATGCATATTACAAAGAAAAATTATTTCCGTGTGGAAAAAGATTTCCTGTTGTCGGAATTCATCAACATCCGGTGTTACGGTCGTTACAGAGTGTATCGACCCATGAAGCTTTGGCCAATCCACGGTAGAATGCAGTCGTTATAAACCAGGAGAAACAAATGAAACGCTCGTTGTTGTTGTGTGTGGTGATGTCGGCCTTCGCGTCCAGCGGCGCGTTTGCACAAGCCGACCTGGCGAAGGCCAAGAATTGCATGGCTTGCCACGCGGCAGCCAACAAGCTGGTCGGTCCTTCCTACAAGGACGTCGCTGCCAAGTACGAGGGGCAGAAGGGCGCCGAGGACAAGCTGGTGCAGAAAGTGATGAAGGGCGGCGCGGGCGTCTGGGGTCCGGTGCCGATGCCGGCCAACCCGCAGGTGAGCGAGGCCGAAGCCCGCAGCCTGGTGAAATGGGTGCTGGCGACCAAGTAAGCCTGCGCCAGTAACGACAAAAGCGCGCCCGCGTGAGCATGGCGCGCTTTTTTGTTTTCTTATTTGCCGCCAATCCGGTAGATCACGTCGACCGACTGCGCCAGCTGCATTGCCTGCACCAGCGCCATTTCCGTGCGCGCGCCGCGCCGGACGCCGCCGCCGCGTGCGTTCGAATCGCTGGACATGCCCATCGCGTTCGACAGGTTCTTCAGCGGCCCGATGGACACGCCGGTCGCCGCTCCCAGCCTGGCGCCGATGCCGCCCGCGATGTCTTTTGCCTTGAGCCTGGCCATGCCGATCGCCTGCTGGAGGAGATCCGCCTCGACCTTCTCGCGGTCGCTGCGGTTGAAGGAAACCGCCAGCGATTCGAGGTCCTTCATGACGAGCAGGGCGCGCATGATGGGCGTCCAGCCGTCCAGCTTGCGCACGGTGACGTGCAGGGTGACCCGGGTCTCCATCGGCAGCGGCTGGCCCTCGGCCAGCACCTCGACCTTGCGCGGGCGGCGCGCGATATCCTGCACGAGCACATCCTCCGGCGCGACGCCGTTCTCGGCGAACAGCGCGCGGCTGGCCTCGAGCCGCTCGTTGACGAGCTTCCAGGCGGCGTCGGCATCGGGCTCGAGCGACACGATGTCGATGTCGATCTCGCCGACGTCGGGCATGATGTACTGGTCGGCGGTTGCACTGACGTGGATGAAGGGATGGTTGGGCAGGTCGGCCGCCATGCCGGGCAGGGCGGCGGCGGCCAGCAGCAGGGCGGCGGCGAATCGTTTCAGCATGCGAAGCACTCCGTGATCGATGGGGAACGCCTCGACAATAGATCAACTAGACATGCGTGTCTACATCTTTCAATCCTCGCCTGAGCACTTATGCGGAATTCATAGAACGGCCGGTCTAGGCATGCACACGCGGAAGCGCCCGTAGTCGAGGTCGCAGAAATAGTCTTCCAGCGCCTGCGCCGACGCGCCCGGGTCGCACAGCGCCACGTAGCCGTCCGGCCGCAGCAAGGCTTTACACCAACCAGCGCCAGATGCCCGCCGCCCGTCCGGCCAGCGGTATGTGCGCCCAGGTCGCCAGCAGCCACACCAGCAGGCCACCGCCGAGCGCATGGGCGCCAAATCCACCAAAGCGCGCTCGGCCCTGAATGATCGCCGCGAAGGGCCAATAACTGGTACGCCGCTCCCAGGCTGGCCAGCCTTGCGGATCGAGCGTGGCCTTCTTGCGGTCCTGCAGCGCTGCACCGAGCAGGGACAGCAGGATGATGGCAAGCGCGACGATGATATTCCTCGTCACCGGATACACCAGGATGTGCACCATGCCCCAGATGGCGAATGCCCACAGCATCGGATGCCGGGTGATGGCATACACGCCGCGTGCCTGCGCGCTGGCCGCATTGGTGGCGCCGGGCATGGCCGGGTTGCGCACCAGCGAACCGAGCAGCATGACGGAAGCACCCAGCATCAGGCCTGTCGCCAGCGCCCACAGCCCGTCGCCGACGGTCCAGAGCGGCGCCCCGGCCGGGGTCCTGGGGTAGGCCCAGGCCATCCCGCCGAGTGTGGCGAAGGCCACGAGGGAGTACAGCGCGAGGAAACCCTTTTCTCCCATGGCTTTCACCAGCGGCTGACGCAAAGGGTGCGACAGGAGAAAATGCGATCCGACAAAGGCGCCGGAAAATGCCATCAGCAACATCGATGCGTCCATGCGATGCTCCATCATGACTCGAGGTGCGCCAACTATAGCAGAGGCTTGGAGCGCGCTCTTACTCGATCACCAGCGGCAAATCCCTTCCTTCCAGTGCCACCTGGCCGGCGTAGTCGGCCGCGTAGATGCGCAGGATGTACTCGCCCGGCGCGATGTCGCCGAGCTGCCAGCTGCCGGTCTCGACTTCGCCATCGCGCAGGCGGCTGTGCAGCGCATAGGCGAACTGGGTGGCCTTGCTGCCGTACACGGTGATGCCGCTGTTGGGCGCGTAGACGGCCTTGACCGCGTCCGGGTTGCGCGGCAGGCGGTCGTAGACTTGCGTGATCAGGGGACGCTCATGGCCGGGCACGGGCCTGCCGTCGGCGCGCAGCAGCTGGTAGCCGAGCTTGTACAGGCCCAGGCGGCGCCGTGCCAGGTTGCCGTCCACCTGGTCGTAGGCGTCGACCACGATGTTCACCTCGCCCAGCGAGCGCGGCACGCGCAGGCGCTTGTCCAGTACCGGGTTCTTGCGGGTTCCCACGGGCGGACGCAGGCGCTTGCCGCTACTGTCGAACAGGGCGATGCTGTTGATGCGCGGCGCGACGGTATCGGTAAAGCCGACGAACGGAAGGCTGAGCGGATTGACCACCGCGCCGCCCTGGTAGTAGTCGAGGTGCACGTGGGCCATCGCATTGATGGTGCCGAGGGGGTCGCCCACGGCGAAACGGGTGCCGCGCGGCACGCGCACGCGCTCGGCCTTGCCGCGCGCGCCGGTCAGGACCTGGAAACGCGGGTCGAGCGGCCGGCCGCGGGTGTCGCGGCCCACGCGCATGTGGATGTAGGAGAGCGGCCCCACGCTGATGCCTTCGCTGAGCGAATCGAAGCCCCAGTTGGCGTACGGGTCGGAGACCTTGGACGGGAACACCGCCAGCACCTTCGTACCGACGTCGGCGCGCACGTCGAGGCCGGCGTGGAAGTGGTCGCGGCTGTCGCCGTTGTAGCTGCCGCGCACCTCGCCCATCACGCCGACTACCTCGTGCACCATGTCCTGCGGGCCGACCGGCCAGGGCATCGGTTCCTTGCGCGCGACCGCCACCGGCTGCGGGCGGACGGGCGCGGCTTCGTCGGGACGCGGGCTGGAGAGGCGGTGCAGGCGGTGGGCCTGGGCATCGGCCACCACCAGGCTGCCGTCGCGCTCGACCGCGATGCCGCGCGGGCCGTAGAGCTGCACCGTGCCGTCGGGGCCGAAGCCGTCGTTCGAGGCCGGCACGTCGGCATCCGGCAGCGGACGGAATTCGCCTTCCGGGGTGAGTTGCAGGATGCGCCCGCCCGAGCTGGCGGCGATGTACAGGTAGCCGTCGCGGGTGAGCGCCAGCCCGACCGGGCGGCGCAGCGGCGCACGGCGCTCGCCCTCGGCGGGGGCGGCGATGGTCGTCACCGACCCGTCGGTGGCGATGCGGCGAATCGCGTTGTTGCCGGTATCGGCCACGTAGAGCGTGCCGTTGGTCGTCACCGCGAGGGCGCTCGGGGTGTCGAAGCTTGCCGCTGCCGCCAGGCCGTCGGCAAGACCGGGCTTGCCGCTGCCGGCGATGGTGGTCACGTTGCCGTCGCGGCCGATGCGGCGGATGCGGTCGTTGTAGGTATCGGCCACGTAGACGATGCCGGCATCGTCCACCGCCAGGCCGACCGGGCCGTTGAACTGGGCCGCGCGGCCGATGCCATCCAGCTCGCCCCGCGTACCGTTGCCGGCCAGCGTGGTCACCGTGCCGTCTTTCGCGATCTTGCGAATCGCATGGTTGCCGGTATCGGCCACGTAGAGATTGCCCTCGTGGTCGAAGGCCAGCGCGGACGGGGTGTGGAAGGCGGCCGCGGTCCCTTTGCCGTCGACGAAGCCTTCCTTGCTGCCTGCAAAGGTGGTGACCGTGCCGTCCGGCGCGATCGTGCGGATGCGGTTGCTGTTGCCGGCGTCGGCCACATAGACCTTGCCCTGGCTGTCGAGGGCGACGCCGAAGGGATCGTCGAAGCGGCTGCTCGCGGCCGGGCCGTCGATCGCGCCGGGGATGCCGTCGCCGGCCAGCGTGGTGACGCGCGCCGGCCAGAACGGGATCGTCTTCGCCGCCTTGGGCGTGAACACGGCCAGCGCGCCCGGCTGGCGCTCGATGGTGTCGGTGAAGTAGAGGACGGCGCCGGCAATGGCGACGCCTGCGCCCGCAAGCGCCGCGATCAGGATCTTTCGGTTCACAAGGGAGAGTGAATGATTGCAGAGCCTGCAATCTTAGCGGATACCTACGGACTCTGTCGTACGTCGGAAACCGGGGGGCGTGGGGTGGCCCGGCCGGTTATTTACCCAGCGTTTTCAGGTGGTCGATTTCCTGCGCCACCGCGCGGCCGACGATCTCGCCCAAGGCTTCATGCAGCCCTGCGCGCAGGTCGGCGGTAAAGCTTTCCAGGGTGCGCTGCATGGCGTCGGCCATGGCGTCGCGCACGCGCTGCTCGAGCACGAAGTCGACCCGGCCCTGCAATTGCTGCAGCACGCGCTCGGTGACGCGGCGCTCCAGCACGCTCCATTCCTCGCCGGTCCAGCGTTCGTTGGCGCGGCGCTCCAGCTGTTCGGCGACCGGCTCCGGCTCCGGCGCGGGCGCGACCGGCTCGGCGACGACTTCGGTCAGTACCGGGATGCTGGGGTCGAATGGGGCGTTCTGGCTCATGACTGTCCTGCGACGAAGTGGGTCAGGGGATAGTTCTGCTTCTTGTAGGCGACGTAGCGCCGGCGCCCGGCCGCGGCATCGTCTTCGTCGATCGAGATGATTTCGAACACGCGCGCGAACTGTTCCAGTGTAGCGGGCGTGCGGCGGGTGAGGTTGACCAGCATCTCATGATGGGGCAGCGCGATGCTTTCATCGAAGGTGACGATGACCGGCGTTTCATTCGCCAGCGGGTCGCCGGCCGGCACGTGCGGGATGAAGTCGGTATCCGATACCGTCCACAGGGCCGCGTTCAGGGCCTCGGCCTGCGCGGCGTCCTCGGCCAGCAGCACGAGCTTGGCCTTGGCGGCATAGGCCTTGCGGGCGAGGCGGCAGGCGTAGGCCAGCTTGTCGGGGATGTTGGTATGGAAGTCGATGCGGGTCATGGTGCAATTGTAAATCGGGGCGGCACCGGGCCGCCCCTTGGAACATCAGGCGCTCGCGCCGCCCTGCGCAGTGCCGGCCTGGATCATGCCGCTATGGCGCAGCAGCGCGTCGATCGAAGGCTCGCGGCCGCGGAAGGCCCGGAAGGATTCCAGCGCCGGACGCGAACCGCCCACCGCCAGGATCTCCTGCTGGAAGCGCTTGCCGGTCTCCTGCAGCTGGCCCGACTCCAGCGCCTCTTCAAAGGCCGCATAGGCGTCGGCGGACAATACCTCGGCCCACTTGTAGCTGTAGTAGCCGGCCGCATAGCCGCCCGAGAAGATGTGGCCGAAGGAGTGCTGGAAGCGGTTGAAGGACGGCGGGATCATCACCGCGAACTGCTTGCGGATGTCGTCGATCAGGTGCTGCACGGTGCGCTCGGCTTTCGGGTCGAAGTCGTAGTGCAGGTGCATGTCGATCAGCGAGAACTCGACCTGGCGCAGCGTCATCATCCCGGACTGGAAGTTCTTCGCCGCCAGCATCTTGTCGTACAGCTGGCGCGGCAGCGGCTCGCCGGTCTTCACGTGCGCGGTCATCTGCTGCAGCTTGTCCCACTCCCAGCAGAAGTTTTCCATGAACTGCGACGGCAGCTCCACCGCATCCCATTCCACACCCGAGATGCCCGACACCGACAGCTCCTCGACTTCGGTCAGCATGTGGTGCAGGCCGTGGCCGAACTCGTGGAACAGGGTGATGACTTCGTCGTGCGTGAACAGCGAAGGCTGCTGCTTGCCGTCCACGACGGCCGGCGGGGTGAAGTTGCAGGTCAGGTAGGCGATCGGGGTCTGCACGATGCCGCCGGTGGTGAGGCGACGGCCGCGCGCGTCGTCCATCCAGGCGCCCTGGTTCTTGCCTTCGCGGGCATACAGGTCGAGGTAGAACTGGCCGACCAGCTGGCCGTCACGCTCGATGCGGAAGAAGCGCACGTCCGGATGCCACACCGGCGCATCGTCCGCCTTGATCTGCACGTTGAACAGCTCCTGGATGACCGTGAACAGGCCTTGTACGACCTTCGGCTCCGGGAAGTATTCCTTCACTTCCTTCTCGGAGAAGGCATAGCGCTGCTCGCGCAGCTTTTCCGAGGCATAGGCCACGTCCCAGGACTGCAGATCAATGATGCCCAGCTCGTCGCGCGCGAAGGCGCGCAGCTCTTCCAGGTCCTTCTCGGCGAAGGGGCGGGCGCGCTTGGCCAGGTCTTCGAGGAACTCGACCACGTGCTGCGGGCTCTCGGCCATCTTCGGCACCAGCGAGACCTCGGCGAAGTTGGCGTACTCCAGCAGCTGGGCTTCTTCATGGCGCAGCTGCAGCAGCTTGACGATGTTGGCGGTGTTGTCCCACTCGGCGGCCTTGCTGAACATGGTGCCGGCATCCGAGGCTTTGGTGCTGCTGGCGCGGTAGATGGTTTCGCGCAAGGCGCGGTTGTCGCAGAACTGCAGCACCGGGTAATAGGACGGGAAGTGCAGGCTGAACTGCCAGCCGTCCTTGCCGTCCTTTTCGGCCGAAGCGCGCGCGGCGGCCTTGACGTCGTCCGGGATGCCCGACAGTTCTTCTTCGTTCTCGACCAGCAGCTTGTAGTCGTTGGTGGCGTCAAGCACGTTCTGCGAGAAGCGGGTGGAGGTCGCGGACTGCTGTTCCTGGATCTCGGCGAAGCGTTCCTTCTTATCCTCCGGCAGTTCGGCGCCGCCCAGGCGGAAGTCGCGCAGCGCATTCTCGACGATGCGCTTGCGCGCCGGGCTCAGGCTGTCGTACTCGCTGCTGGCGCGCAGCTGCTTGTACTTGGCGAACAGGGCCTCGTTCTGGCCGATCGAGGTCCAGAACTCGATGACCTTCGGCTGGTTCTCGTTGTAGGTGGCGCGCAGCTCGGGCGTGTCCGCCACGTGGTTCAGGTGGTTGACCACGCCCCAGGCGCGGCCCAGGCGCTCGGTGGCTTCCTCGAGCGGCACCACGAAGCTGTCCCAGCTCACGCTGCCGCCGGGCGCTTCCAGTCTGGCCACGACCTCGGCGGCATCCTTGATGAGTTGCTCGATGGCCGGCGTCACGTGCTCCGGCTTGACCAGGTCGAACCGGGTCAGGCCCGAGAAGTCGAGGAGGGGATTGCTGGTGTCGATGGTCATGGGGTTCCTTTTGAGGGTTCAGGCCACGCCGGGCTGCGGTTCCATTCCCGTTGCCTGGCTGGGGCAGTGTTGGCTACTGGAGTGCACGCGTTCCGCGGACTCCACGGTGTTCATCAACAGCATGGTGATCGTCATCGGACCGACGCCGCCCGGCACCGGGGTGATGTGCGAAGCGACTTCGCGCACACCGGCGTAGTCCACGTCGCCGCACAGCTTGCCGGCGTCGTCGCGGTTCATGCCGACGTCGATCACGACGGCGCCCGGCTTGACCATGTCGGCGGTCAAGGTGTTGCGGCGACCGACGGCGGCCACCACCACGTCGGCCTGGCGGGTGTACATGCCCAGGTCCGGTGTCGCGCTATGGCAGATGGTGACGGTGGCGTTGGCTTGCAAGAGCAGCAGGGCCATCGGTTTGCCGACGGTGTTCGAACGGCCGATCACGACGGCATGCTTGCCGCGCAGGTCGATGCCGGTGGTTTCGATCAGCTTCATGCAGCCGTACGGGGTGCAGGGGCGGAAGCCCGGCAGGTTGGCGACCAGTTCGCCGGCCGACAGCACCGAGTAGCCGTCGACGTCCTTGCTGGTGGCGATCGCCTCGATGACCTTGCTCGGGTCGATGTGCTTCGGCAGCGGCATCTGGACCAGGATACCGTGGATGCTCGGGTCGGCGTTGAGGGCCGCGATGCGGTCCAGCAGGGCCTGCTCGCTCAGGTCGGCGTCGTACTTTTCCAGCACCGAGTGGAAGCCGACGTCGCCGCAGGCCTTGACCTTGTTGCGCACGTAGACGTGGCTCGCCGGGTCCTCGCCGACCAGGATGACCGCCAGGCCGGGCTGTCGGCCGGCGGCGGTGAGTTTGGCGGCGCGCTGGGCGATCTCGCCGCGCAGTTGTTGGGAAAGGAGGACTCCGTCGATGTTCTGGGCAGGCATGGGTAGGCTCACGGCTAGGCAAAAATGAAATTATAAGGCCGCCATCCGTATCGCGCGCCGCACCGGTCCAGGCATTGTCATATTTAGGCGCTCAAATCGCTGAGTATTCGCGGCTTTCTGCCAAAAGGAGGAGGCCGGTCCAGCGCATCGGCGCCGCGCTTCGTTATAGGCTTGATAAGCAGCTTCACTAGGGGAAATTGTGCACTCGCAGCATGGAATTTCACTATATGAAATCACATATCGCAATTTGAAAAAGCCTGAACCCACTGGTAGAATCTAAGAGTTTATTTTCAGATATTTGAAATTTCACCAAATCGCCACCAGCCATTTCACAGGAAGGTCGGGGCGCCAAATCTTAGGAGACGCATTAATGTCAGCTCAACTCGACCAGTTGACGGCACAAGCTGCCAACGACCCCGACACCATCGAAACCCAGGAATGGCTGGATGCGCTGGAGGCGGTGATCGAACATGAAGGCACCGAGCGCGCCCACTACCTGATGGAGCGCATGGTGGACCTGGCGCGCCGCCGCGGCGCCCACATCCCGTTCTCGAGCAACACGGCCTATGTCAACACCATCCCGGCGCACCTGAACGTGAACTGCCCGGGTAACCTGGAATACGAAGAGCGCCTGCGCTCGTGGATGCGCTGGAACGCGATGGCGATGGTGGTCAAGGCCAACCGCGCCGACGGCGACCTGGGCGGCCACATCTCCTCCTTCGCCTCGCTGGCGAACATGCTGGGCATCGGCTTCAACCACTTCTGGCACGCCCCGACCGAAGAGCACGGCGGCGACCTGCTGTACATCCAGGGCCACTCCTCGCCGGGCATCTATGCGCGCGCCTTCCTGGAAGGCCGCATCTCGGAAGAGCAGCTGCTGAACTTCCGCCGCGAAGTCGACGGCAAGGGCCTGTCGTCCTACCCGCACCCGAAACTGATGCCGGACTTCTGGCAGTTCCCGACCGTGTCGATGGGCCTGGGCCCCCTGATGGCGATCTACCAGGCGCGCTTCCTGAAGTACCTGCACGCACGCGGCATTGCCAACACCGAGAACCGCAAGGTCTGGGTCTTCTGCGGCGACGGCGAGATGGACGAGCCGGAATCGATGGGCGCGATCGGCATGGCCGCGCGCGAGCGCCTCGACAACCTGGTCATGGTCGTCAACTGCAACCTGCAGCGCCTGGACGGTCCGGTGCGCGGCAACGGCAAGATCATCCAGGAACTGGAAGCCGATTTCCGCGGCGCCGGCTGGAACGTGGTCAAGGTCATCTGGGGCTCGCAGTGGGATGCCCTGCTGTCGAAGGACAAGGACGGCATCCTGCAGCGCGTGATGATGGAAACCGTCGACGGCGAATACCAGAACTACAAGGCCAAGGACGGCGCCTACGTGCGCAAGCACTTCTTCGGCAAGCACCCGGAGCTGCTGAAGATGGTCGCCAACATGAGCGACGACGACATCTGGCGCCTGACCCGCGGCGGCCACGACCCGCACAAGATCTACGCCGCGTTCAAGAACGCCCAGGAGAACAAGGGTTCGCCGACCGTGCTGCTGGTGAAGACCGTCAAGGGCTTCGGCATGGGCAAGTCGGGCGAGGCGCGCAACACCGCGCACCAGACCAAGAAGCTGGACGACGCCGCGATCCGCGAGATGCGCGACCGCTTCGCCATCCCGATCCCGGACGACAAGCTGGCCGAGATCCCGTTCTTCAAGCCATCCGACGACGCGCCGGAAATGCAGTACCTGCACGAGCGCCGCAAGGCCCTGGGCGGCTACCTGCCGCAGCGCCGCGCCAAGGCGGATGAAAACCTGGTGGTGCCGGCACTCGAGACCTTCAAGTCCGTGCTCGAGCCGACCGCGGAAGGCCGCGAGATCTCGACCACCCAGTCCTACGTGCGCGTCATCACCAGCCTGCTGAAGGACCCGAGCATCGGCCAGCGCATCGTGCCGATCCTGGTCGACGAATCGCGTACCTTCGGCATGGAAGGCCTGTTCCGCCAGATCGGCATCTTCAACCAGCAGGGCCAGCTGTACGAGCCGGTCGACCGCGACCAGGTGATGTACTACCGTGAAGACAAGGCCGGCCAGATCCTGCAGGAAGGTATCAACGAAGCGGGCGGCATGAGCTCGTGGATCGCCGCGGCGACCTCGTACTCGTCGAACAACCGCACCATGATCCCGTTCTACACCTTCTACTCGATGTTCGGCATGCAGCGCGTGGGCGACCTGGTCTGGCTGGCCGGCGACATCCGTGCGCGCGGCTTCCTGATGGGCGGCACCGCCGGCCGCACCACGCTGAACGGCGAGGGCCTGCAGCACGAGGACGGCCACAGCCACATCATCGCGGCCACGGTCCCGAACTGCATCCCTTACGACCCGACCTTCGGCCATGAAGTGGCGGTGATCATCCAGGACGGCCTGCGCCGCATGGTGCAGGAGCAGGAAGATGTGTTCTATTACATCACCATCATGAACGAGAACTATGCCCACCCGGGCCTGAAGCCGGGCCAGGAAGAGGGCATCCTGAAGGGCATGTACCTGCTGCAGGAAGGCGCTGCGATCGAAGGCAGCAAGGACAGCGCGAAGCGCGTCCAGCTGATCGGTTGCGGCACCATCCTGCGCGAGTCGATCTTCGCGGCAGAGCTGCTGAAGAACGACTGGGGCGTCGATGCGGACGTCTGGTCGGCTCCGTCGCTGACGCTGCTGGCCAGGGACGGCCAGGATTGCGAGCGCTGGAACATGGTGAACCCGGACGCCGAGCAGCGCGTGCCCTACGTGACCTCGCTGATGCAGAACACCGCCGGCCCGATCGTCGCGACCACCGACTACATGCGCCTGTTCGCCGAGCAGATCCGCGGCTTCATGCCGAAGGACCGCACCTACAAGGTGCTGGGTACCGACGGCTTCGGCCGCTCGGATTCGCGCGTCAAGCTGCGCGAGTTCTTCGAGGTGAACCGTTACTACATCACCGTGGCATCGCTGCGCGCCCTGGCCGACGAAGGCAAGATCGACCGCGCCGTCGTGAGCCAGGCGATCCAGAAGTACGGCATCGACCAGAACAAGCCGAATCCTGTGACCCAGTAAATGCTCACGAGACCCGTCGTTCCGGCGAAGGCCGGAACCTAAGTTTGCATGAACGCTACGAACTTGGGTCCCGGCCTGCGCCGGGACGACGGTCTTGAAGCTAACTCGAATAAAAATTTGGAGCTAACACTATGAGCATTGTGGAAGTCAAAGTCCCCGATATCGGCGACTTCAAGGAAGTGGAAGTCATCGAGCTGATGGTCAAGCCGGGCGACACCATCAAGGTCGACCAGTCGCTGGTCACCGTCGAGTCGGACAAGGCCAGCATGGAAATCCCGTCGAGCCACGCCGGCGTCGTGAAGGAAATCAAGGTCAAGGTCGGCGACAAGGTTGCCGAAGGTTCGCTGGTGCTGCTGCTGGAAGAAGCCGGCGGCGCCGCTGCTGCGCCCGCCGCTGAAGCTGCCGCGCCGGCGCCTGCCGCCGCCGCACCGGCCGCCGAAGCCGCACCGGCGCCGGCCGCCGCCCCTGCCGCAGCGGGCGGTATCGTCGAAGTCACGGTGCCGGACATCGGCGACTTCAAGGAAGTCGAAGTCATCGAACTGATGGTCAAGCCGGGCGACCAGATCAAGGTCGACCAGTCCCTGATCACGGTCGAATCGGACAAGGCGAGCATGGAGATCCCGTCCAGCCACGCCGGCACTGTCAAGGAACTGAAGGTCAAGGTCGGCGACAAGGTCGCCAAGGGTTCGCTGGTGCTGCTGGTGGAAGCCACCGGCGGCGCGCCGGCTGCCGCACCTGCAGCCGCTGCCCCGGCCCCTGCCGCGGCCCCGGCCGCCGCTGCTGCGCCTGCGCCTGCGGCAGCCGCTCCGGCGCCTGCCGCAGCCGCCCCGGCACAGGGCGTGACCGGCTCGAAAGCCCACGCCTCGCCGTCGATCCGCAAGTTCGCCCGCGAACTGGGCGTGGACCTGGCGCGCGTGCCGGGCACCGGCCCGAAAGGCCGCATCACCCAGCAGGACGTGCAGAACTTTGTCAAGGGCGTGATGGCTGCCGGTCCGACCGCCGCGGCACCGTCGAAGGGTGGTTCGGGCGGCGGCATGGAAGTGCTGGCCTGGCCGTCGCTGGACTTCTCGAAGTTCGGTCCGACCGAGACCGTGGCCCTGCCGCGCATCAAGAAGATCTCCGGCCCGAACCTGCACCGCAACTGGGTCATGATCCCGCACGTGACCCACTTCGAGGACGCCGACGTCACCGACCTGGAGCAGTTCCGCGTCGATTCGAACGCCGCGCTGGCCAAGCAGAAGTCGACCGTCAAGCTGACCATGCTGGCCTTCGTGATCAAGGCCTCGGTTGCGGCACTGAAGAAGTTCCCGCAATTTAACTCGTCGCTGTCGGAAGACGGCGCCAGCCTGATCGTCAAGCAGTACTACAACATCGGCTTCGCGGCCGATACCCCGAACGGCCTGGTGGTCCCGGTCGTGAAGGATGCCGACAAGAAGACCATCTCGCAGATCGCCGTCGAAATGGGCGAGCTCTCCGCACAGGCACGCGACGGCAAGCTGAGCCCGAGCGCGATGCAGGGCGCGACCTTCACCATCTCGTCGCTGGGCGGCATCGGTGGCACGGCCTTCACGCCGATCATCAATGCGCCGGAAGTGGCGATCCTGGGCCTGTCGAAGTCGGCGATGAAGCCGGTGTGGGACGGTTCCACCTTCCAGCCGCGCCTGATGCTGCCGCTGTCGCTGTCCTACGACCACCGCGTGATCGATGGCGCCGGCGCCGCGCGCTTCGCCGCCTACCTGGCGGACGTGCTGGCCGACCTGCGCAAGACCCTTCTGTAAGGAGCGCCGAATGAGCACTGTTGAGGTAAAAGTACCGAACATCGGCGACTTCAAAAACGTCGAGATCATCGAACTGCTGGTCAAGCCGGGCGACACCATCAAGGTCGACCAGTCCCTGGTGACCGTCGAGTCGGACAAGGCCAGCATGGAGATCCCGTCGACCAACGCCGGCGTGGTCAAGGAAGTCAAAGTGAAGGTCGGCGACAAGGTGAACGAAGGTTCGCTGCTGCTGATGGTCGAGGAATCCGGGGCGGGCGCAGCTGCACCTGCAGCACCCGCAGCCAGCGACAAGCCTGCCGCCCAGATCGGCGCGCAGGCTGCCGCCCCGACCGCGGCCACGGCCCCGACCGATTCGTACGCACCGGCCCATCCGGCGCCGGCGGCGACGCCAAGCGCCGCCCCGGCGCCGGGCGCGGCAAGCTACAGCGGCCCGGTCGACATCGAATGCGAGATGATGGTGCTGGGCGCCGGTCCTGGCGGCTACTCGGCCGCCTTCCGCGCGGCCGACCTGGGCATGAACACCGTGCTGGTCGAGAAGTACGCGACCCTGGGCGGCGTCTGCCTGAACGTGGGCTGCATCCCGTCCAAGGCGCTGCTGCACGTGGCGCACATCATGGACGAGACCGCGCACATGGCCGACCTGGGCGTGAGCTTCGCCAAGCCCGACGTCGACATCGACAAGCTGCGCGCCTACAAGGATGGCGTGATCAAGAAGATGACCGGCGGCCTGAACTTCATGGCCAAGGCGCGCAAGGTCAACGTGGTGCAGGGCGTGGGCCAGTTCCTCAGCCCCAACCACATCGAGGTCACGGCAGCCGACGGCAGCAAGAAGGTCGTCAAGTTCGCCAAGGCGATCATCGCCGCCGGTTCCTCGGTGGTGAAGCTGCCTTTCGTGCCGGAAGATCCGCGCATCGTCGACTCGACCGGCGCGCTGGAACTGCGCCAGGTGCCCAAGCGCATGCTGGTCATCGGCGGCGGCATCATCGGCCTGGAGATGGCAACCGTGTACTCGACCCTGGGTGCGCGCATCGACGTGGTCGAGATGATGGATGGCCTGATGCAGGGCGCCGACCGCGAGGCCGTCAAGGTCTGGCAGAAGTACAATGCGCACCGCTTCGACAACATCATGTTGAAGACCAAGACCGTCGGCGTGGAAGCGCTGCCGGAAGGGATCAAGGTCTCGTTCGAAGCGGCGGAAGCCGGCGCCACCGCGCCCGAGCCGCAGCTGTACGACCTGGTGCTGGTGGCCGTCGGCCGCAGCCCGAACGGCAAGAAGATCGCCGCCGAGAAGGCCGGCGTGGCCGTGACCGACCGCGGCTTCATCGGCGTGGACGGCCAGATGCGCACCAACGTGCCGCACATCTTCGCCATCGGCGACCTGGTGGGCCAGCCGATGCTGGCGCACAAGGCGGTCCACGAAGCGCACGTGGCGGCCGAAGCGGCGCACGGCGAGAAGGCCTTCTTCGATGCCAAGGTGATCCCGTCGGTGGCCTACACCGATCCGGAAGTCGCGTGGGTCGGCCTGACCGAGGACGAAGCCAAGCAGAAAGGCATCGCGGTCGAAAAGGGCCACTTCCCGTGGAACGCCAGCGGCCGCGCGGTCGCCAACGGCCGCGACGAGGGCTTCACCAAGCTGCTGTTCGACAAGGAAACCAAGCGCATCATCGGCGGCACCATCGTCGGCACCAATGCCGGCGACATGATCGGCGAAGTGGCGCTGGCCATCGAGATGGGCGCGGACGGCGTGGACATCGGCAAGACCATCCACCCGCACCCGACCCTGGGCGAATCGATCGGCATGGCGGCGGAAGCCTACAAGGGCGTCTGCACCGACCTGCCGCCGGCACGCAAGAAGTAATCTGCCCCGGCATGCACGAAAAGCGGAACCTCGCCGGTTCCGCTTTTTTTTTGCCCTCCCAGCGGGGTCAGGTCTGACAAACGGACACGACCTCAACAGCACGAATGCGGCAAACCCGCATGTCAAGGCTGAGCCCGTGTCCAAATGTCAGACCTGACCCTCGGGTTATGACCCTCGGGTTACATCTGCCTGAACAGGTCCACGTAATTCCGGCTCACCACCAGCTGCTCGTCGCGCCCCTTGAGCCGCACGTGCAAGCGCCCGCGAAAGTCGGTCCGGGTGCCGGCCACGTGGCGCGCCGCGACGATCACGCCGCGGTGGATCTGCCAGAACTGCTGCGGGTCGAGCTGTTCCTTCAGCTTGCTCAGCGGCGTGCGGATCAGGCTTTCGCCATCCGCCAGATACACGCTGGTGTACTTGTCGTTGCTCTGGAAGTAGATCACTTCGTCGATAGCGATCAAGCGCGTTTCCTGGCCCTTGGCCGCGCGGATCCATTGGAGCGGGGCCGGCGCCGCCACGCCCAGCTGGCGCAGCAGGGCCTGCAGGGCGTCGGCCGCAGGCGCCGGGGCGGGCGTGGCAAGCGCAGCCTTCAGCCGCGCCACCGTGCGCGACAGGCGTTCCAGCCCGATCGGCTTGAGCAGGTAGTCGAACGCCGCGTGCTCGAAGGCTTGCAGGGTGTAGTGATCGTAGGCCGTGGTGAACACCACATGCGGCGGCTTGCTGCCGGTGCACAGGCGTGCCGCCAGCTCGATGCCGTTCAGGCCGGGCATCTGGATGTCGAGGAAGACCACGTGCGGCGCCAGCTCGTCGATCAGCGCCAGGGCCTGCACCCCGTTGGCCGCGCGCGTGACGCGCAGTTCGGGCCAGGCGGCGGCCAATTGCGACTCCAGGTAGTCGAGCAGGTGCGGCTCATCGTCCGCGATCAGGGCGTGGGGATGGTCGTGCATGGTTCCAGGACGGGAAGCTGCAGGCGCGCGCTGACGCCGCCGGCGGGGTTTTCGATGAGCCGCAGGCTGGCTGCGGAGCCGTACAGCTGGTGCAGGCGTTCGCGCAGGTTGGACAGGCCGACGCCACCGCCGGGGCGGGGAGGCAGCATGCGCAGCCCGAGGCCGGTGTCGCACACGTCGATGCACAGCAGGCCGCCGTCCGGGTGGGCGCGCAGCACGATGTCGCCGCCTTCCAGCTTGGGCTCGATGCCGTGCATGACCGCGTTCTCGACCAGCGGCTGCAGCAGCATCGGGGCGATCGGCAACTGATCGATGCCGGGGGCGATCTCGAAGCGCCAGCGCAGGCGGCCTTCCAGGCGCACGCCGAGCACGTCGAGATAGGCGCGCGCCAGCTCGAGTTCACCCTGCAGGGTCGCATGCTCGGCGCGGCTGGCCGACAGGCTGGCGCGCAGGTAGTCGATGAAGCGCTCCAGCATGCGGCGCGCCTTGGCCGGCTGGCTGTCGATCAGGCCGACGACATTGGCCAGCGTGTTGTACAGGAAGTGCGGCTCGATCTGGGCCTGCAGCGCGCGCAGGCGCGCCTCGGCCACCAGCATCCCGGCGGCCGCGATCTGCTCCTGCTGGCGCGCCGCCTCCGCTTCGCGCCGGGTGCGCCGCTCGCCGGCCGCCAGCACCAGGATCATCAAGCCGGCGGTGATCAGGGCAAAGGCCAGCAGGAACACAAGGGCCGTGCTGTGCTGGAAAAAGCGCAGCGGGTTGGTGCCGACGAACAAGGCATTGCCCAAGGGAATGCCGATCACGCTGGCGACAGCGATCGCCAGCAGCTGGGCAGCGCGGAACAGCCGGAGGTTCGTGCGCGGCAGATGGCTTTCCAGCAGGTGCAGCGCCGCGTGGATCATGAAGCCGATCAGGTTGCTGATGACCAGGGTGGCCAGCAGCAGGCGCGTGAAAGGCAGGTCCCCGCGGCCAAAGAAGCGTTGCAGCACCGTCAGCGCCAGCGCCAGCATGCTGCTCCAGATCGCCGTGTACAGCAGGTCGCGGGCGAGCGAGGGCGGCCAGCGCCGGAACCAGGGAATCAGTTCCAGCGGATGGTTGCGGTCGCGCACCGTCTTGCCGCGCTTTTCTAGGTGAACATTGATCATGCTGATAAGAAATTACCATGAAAGCAGTGTGGTGTGCGATAGGGCAGCCGGGCCAGGGCCAACGGCCCGGCATTCACCCGTGCCGCATCGAACACGCACAACACCCCCACGCCCCGGCGCAGGTCCTGGGCCACGCCGACCAGGTAGCCGTCGGTCTCGGAGCGCGCATTGCGGCGCGGCACCAGCACGTGTTCCTCGACCTGCCAGCCGGCGCCGAAGCGGTAGGCGTCCACCTTGCCGCTGTCGGTATCGACCAGGTTGACCGAGTTCAGCAGCGCGTCACCACCCAGCAGCACCAGCTTGCGATGGCGGCTTCCGACCGACTGCGGCGCCACGCGCGGAAATTCGCTCGCGCCGAACAGGCGGCTGATGCGGGCCTGGCCCGACGCATGATCGAGGCAGATCTGCACCGCTTCGCTGCGCGAGCGGGTCTGGCGTGCGCCGGCCATCAGGTCGCCGAGTTCGCCCAGCACGTCGCCTTCGTGCAGCACCGCGTCGAAGCGGGTGCAGGCGCCGTCCTCCCAGGCATTCCCGAAGTGAAACACCATGCGCGGCGGCAGTTCGAACACCTGGCGCACCGTGAGGCTGTCCTTGGCCACCACCACGGCGCGCAGCGGACGCGCAGACGGTCCGCTTCCGGCCCAGGCGTGGCGTTCGGCGAAACTCATGTCCTTGCCGGGCTTGAGGTCGTAAGGCGGGACCAGGAAGACGAGGTGGCGGGCGCTGACGGCGAAGTCGTGCACCATGGCCTGCCCGGGTACGTCGATCAGCGCGCTGCGCAGGACCTGGCCATCGGCGCTAATCTGGTAGAGCGCGATCCGGCCGGAGCCGGGCAGGGCGCCGAAATTCCACATGCCACCCTGTGGATCGCACTTCGGATGGGCCGAGAAGGGCATGGCGCGCAGGTCCGCGCGCCAGGTCTGGATGCCCCGGGTTGCCAGCGTCTCCGGATCGACTTCGATGGCCGAGCCGCCTTCCCAGAGCGCATACACGCGGCCGTTGAAGGGCAGCAGGTTGGTATTGGCCGCATTCAGGCTGTCGTTGTCGCGAAATCCGCGGCGCGCCACCCAGGTGCCGAAGGACGGGTAGAGGAATTGCCCGGCCCGGGTCTCGTCCAGGTAGCGCCGCGTCTCGACGAAGCGGCCCTGGTGCCGGACCTTGCCGCCGGCAATGGTCCAGCGCTGGGCGAAACCGTCGCCGTCGAACCAGTGGTGGTAGCGCTCGCCGCCCAGCTCGAAGCGGCCAGGGCCGTTGCGGTAGAAGCTGCCCTGCAGGTCGGCGGGAAGGCGTCCGCTGACCGTCGCGTCGCCGGCCTGGCTGCCGACGGTGTCCGCGTAGACGGCCAGTGCCGGGTCGCTTGCCAGGGCGGCGTGGAAGCGGCGCCGGGTTTCCTGGTCGGCACGCACCCTGCCGGCCGGCGCGAGCGCACCCAGGCTCAGCCCGGCTTCGATAAAACGGCGGCGGTCCATGGCGGCTCCTTCAGCGCAGGCTGATGGTGGCGGTGGCGCCGGCCGGCGGCAGGCTGAATTTCACCTGCGCGAATGTTGGTGGTCCCATATTGCCGAGGGCATTGTTGCTGAAAGCATGGTCTTCCGACGGGATGCCCATGGCGTTGCTGTCCATCTTGCCGTTGTCGTTGGCATCGTGAAACAAGGCGATGCCATAGTCGCCCGCCGGCAAGTCCTTGATCACCAGGTCTACCGCGCCGGCCGCGGCAGCCAGCCGGGCAGCCCTGGCCGGGCGCTTCAGGAAGCTGTCGGCCGAATCATAGAGTGCGACCATGATGCTGCCTTGCGCGGACTTGACGTCCTCGATGCGCAGCGTGAGATCGGCGGCGCTGGCGGCGCCGGAAACGAGGAGGACGAGGGCGGCTGCGATACGGATGGCTTGCATGACGGTCTCCATGAGTGGGTTGATGGCCCATTCTGGGGAAGCGGCCAGGGCCGCGCCCGTGCTTGCGACGAAGCTGCAGCGGTGCGGCGCGAATTGCATCCGAATGGCGCGAATTGCGCGGCGCGCTGCCGTATGTACTTGCTATGATGGGAACGTGTGGCGGCGAGCCACTTGCCGCCGGTTGCGTGTCAAGCTACAGGGGGAGTGCCATGGTCGAGTACGGCAATGAATATGTCGGGACGATATTCGTCCTGCCCGAAACGCGCTGCTTCGAGCTCAGGACCACGGTCCATGGGGAGCAGCATCTTGTTCACGGCACCATTACCCAGCAGCTTGCGGCGCGCTTCATGGAAGGGGCGCCGGATTACATCGACCCATGCCAGCTGTCGCTCCAGCCGCGCCGGGTCGAAGTGATGACCCGTGAGATCCATGAACGCCATCGTGCGCCGCGCAAGGTGTATTGCCTGAGCCGGCTGTTCGACTTCGAACCCCAGGCGCAAGGGGCGCCGGCCCCGGCCATGGCCGGCTGAAGCCTGGCAGCCTGGACAAAAAAAAGCCGCCCGGCTTGCGCGGGGCGGCGTTGTGGTGTCCGCTTGGTCAGGTGAACGCGATGAAGCGCTGTGGAATATCGATGCTGCCGGACTGGGCGGCTGCTGCGTAGGCACGCATTTCCTTAACGACCGCTTCCAGCTGTTCGTTGTTCGGATTTTGCAGGAATCCCTTCATACGCTCCTGCAGGGCTGCCTGCTGGTCGCGCCATTCGTAACGGGAAGACTTGCTCATGCTTCCTCCTCGCGGCGAACAGCCGCTGTCGTTTTATTGTTCATGACATCCTCCTTTAATAAGGATGTCAGATTGTCACAAATGCTTGCACCAGGTCGGTGCGATGACGCACAGACCGGTTTTTGACCATATGGTCAAAAAATGCTGCGGTAAAACAACTCTAAACGTTCGGCAAGCATACGCCGCGCCTCCGCGCGCGCTGGCTCGCGCTCCGGGAAGAGATAGCGCACCACCGGGTCGCCGTTGACGCAGGCGATCAGGTGCGCGGGCAGCAGGGCGACCGGCACATCGGGACGCAGCTGGGCACGCACGTCCGGCCGGGCGAAATAACGTTCAAGCATGTCGCGCGTCATGCGCGGCCCCGCCTCGTAAAAGGTCTCGGCCAGCTCGGGATTGCTGCTGGCTTCCGCCATCACCACGCGCTGCAGGATCATCGCGTCCGGCTCGCACAGCATGTCGTAGAAATAGCCGGCGAACTCGTCGATGACCTCGCGGACCGGGCGCTGGTCGACATCCATTTTCCCGACCGGGAAAAAGCGCTCGCGCCGCGCCTGCAGCACGGCCTTGAGCAGGCCGGCCTTGCCGCCGAATTTCACGTAGATGGTACGCACCGCCACCCGCGCCTGGCGCGCGATGGCTTCCAGGCTCACGCCGGCGTAGCCGTGCTTGATGAACAGGCAGCCGGCGGCGTCGATCAGTTCCTGGGTGCGTGCTTCGACCTCCGAGGCCTTGGGGCGGCCGGCGGACTTGGTCGGAGTAGCGGGAACGGGACTGGTGGCTTTCGTCATGGCCTCATTCTAATCCAATAAAAATGAAATGCAACCGTTTCATTTCTTGACTTCGGCCGGACACTGGCAAATAATGCGCATGACCCATTTCATTTTTCATCGGAGTTTGACCCCATGGCAGAATCGCACACCTCGGCCCCGGCTATGCAGCAGGCTGTCCAGACCCCCGCGGCACCGGGCAAGGCGCCGCCCAACAAGCGCGTGCTGGGCGTGGTGGGGCTGATCGCCGTGCTGGCCCTCGGGGCAGGCGGGCGCATGTGGTATCGCAGCCAGCATTACGTGGAAACCGAGAACGCCTACGTCACCGGCCGGGTGCACCCGGTATCGAGCCGCGTGGCCGGCGTGGTCACGCGCGTGCTGGTGGACGACAACCAGCAGGTACAAGCGGGCGAAGTGATCGCCGAGCTGGACCCGGCCGACCACCACGTGCGCGTCGAACAGATCGAGGCGCAGATCGCGAGCGTGGAGCAGCAGATCGCTCAAGCCGATGCCCAGGTGGCGCAGGTGCGCGCCCAGGCCGCCGCGGCCGGGGCCCAGGTCAGGCAGGCCGAGGCCCAGCTGGTGCGCGCGCGCCAGGATGCCGAGCGCTTCGGCCAGCTCTACAACGAGACCATGAAGGCGGTGTCGAAGGCGGAAGTCGATGCCTCCAGCGCCGCGCGCGCCGCTGCCGTCGCCGACGTGGCGGCGCGCCGCGACAGTGCCGGCGCCGCCCAGGCCCAGGTGGCCGCAGCCAGCGCCGGGCGCGACGTGCTGAAGGCCCAGGTCAAGGTGCTGCAGGCCCAGCTCAAGGACGCCCAGCAGCAGCTGGCCTATAACCGCATCGTCGCGCCGGTGCCGGGGCGCGTGGGCAAGCGCAGCGTCGAAGTCGGCGCCCGCGTGCAGCCGGGCCAGCAACTGCTGGCCGTGGTCGAGGACGAGGTCTGGGTCACCGCCAACTTCAAGGAAACCCAGCTGGCCGGCCTGGAGCCGGGCCAGCAGGTCTCGCTCGAAGTCGACGCGCTCCCGGGCAAGCACCTGGTGGGCCGGGTGCACAGCTTCTCGCCGGCCTCGGGCAACCAGTTCGCGCTGCTGCCGGCCGATAACGCGACCGGCAACTTCACCAAGATCGTCCAGCGCGTGCCGGTCAAGATCGTGCTCGACCCAGCCGACGTGAAGAAGTATGCCGGCCGCCTGGTGCCGGGCATGTCGGTCATCGCCGAAGTGGAACTCGGCCAGAAGGTGGCCCGCGGTTCGGATCGCCAGACCGCGGCCGTCGCCCGCTAAGGAAAGACGATGACCAGCCTCACCAAGGCCGCTCCTCCTGGCGCGATGCCGGGAGCGCCGGCCAACGGCGCCCGCATCGACGCGCGCACCTGGATCGCGGTGGCCGCCGGCATGCTGGGCGCCTTCATGGCGGTGCTCGACATCCAGATCACCAACTCCTCGCTGCGCGACATCCTCGGTTCGCTGTCGGCCACCCAGGAAGAGGGCTCGTGGATCTCGACCGCCTACCTGTGCGCCGAGATCGTCGTGATCCCGATGACGGCGCTGTTCACGCGCGCCTTGGGTGCGCGCGCCTACATGATCGGCACCACGGCGCTGTTCCTGCTGTTCTCGACCCTGTGCGGCGCGGCCTGGAACCTGGAAAGCATGATCGTGTTCCGCATGCTGCAGGGCTTCACCGGCGGCGCCCTGATCCCGATGGCGATGACCCTCGTCATGACGCGCCTGCCCGCTTCCAAGCGCGCGGTCGGCATGGCGATCTTCGGCCTCACCGCCACCCTGGCGCCGGCCATGGGCCCGACCCTGGGCGGCTACCTGTCCGAGATCTACGGCTGGCCCTCGATCTTCTACATCAACTGGGTGCCGGGCGTGCTCCTGATCGCCGGCCTGGTGTACGGCATGGACCGCGAAAAGACGAACCTCAAGGCGCTGGTGAACGCGGACTGGCTCGGCATCGGCCTGATGGCCATGGGCCTGGCCTGCCTGACCATCTTCCTGGAAGAGGGCAATTCGAAGGACTGGTTCGAGTCCTCCTTCATCGTCACCTTCGCTTCGCTGTCGCTGGTGGGCATCCTGGGCTGGGTGGCGGTGAGCTTCACCAGACCCGATCCCTTCGTGAACCTGCGCCTCTACGGCCAGCGCAACTTCCTGGTGGCGACCGTGCTGTCGGCGGTGACCGGTATGGGTTTATACGGGTCCTCGTTCCTGCTGCCGCTGTATCTCGGCCAGATCGCGGGCTACACGCCGATGCAGATCGGCGAAGTGATCGCCTGGGTCGGCCTGCCGCAGCTCCTGGTGATGCCCTTCGCGGCGGCGCTGTCCTCGAAAGTGGACAACCGCATCCTGTGTTCCTTCGGCCTGCTGTTGTTCGGCGGCTCCTGCCTGATGAACGCCTTCATGGACGCGACCACAGGCTATGACCAGCTGATGGTGACCCAGGTGATCCGCGCGGTCGGCCAGCCCTTCGTGATGCTGACCCTGTCGAACTTCGCGATGCAGGGCCTGGCGCCGAAGGACATGCCCTCGGCCTCGAGCCTGTTCAACATGACCCGCAACCTGGGCGGCTCGATCGGCATCGCCCTGCTGGCCACGGCGCTGACGGTGCGCGAGCACTTCCACTCGGCGCGCCTGGGCGAGGCGGTGTCGAGCTATGCCCCGGCGACCCAGGCACGCCTGGATGCGCTGACCCAGGGTTTCATTGCCAATGGCATGGACCCGGCCACGGCCGCCGGCCAGGCGCTGGCCGTGGTCGACCGCATCGTGCGGCGCGAGTCCTACGTGATGGCCTACAACGACGGCTTCCTGATTATCGGCATGGTGCTGCTGGGCTGCATCGCCGCGATCTGGCTGGCGGACAAGGTCAAGTCGCCGGGCGGCGCCTCGGGCGCACACTGATAGAGAGAGAATGAAATGTTGAAGAAGCTTGTACTCGTCTCCGCGCTGGCCGCGGCCCTGGGCGGCTGCGCCACCGTCGGCCCCGACTTCAAGGCGCCCGCCGGCGCAGCCGTTGCGGCCTACCGGCATGCTAGCGCCACGAATGAGGCGGCGCGCCTGCCGGCCCAGTGGTGGACCGTGTTCGGCGACGCCACCCTGGACAGCCTGGAGGGGCGCGCCCTGCGCGACAACCCGGGCGTGCAGGCTGCGGCGCAGCGCCTGCTGCAGGCCCAGGCCCAGCTGGGCGTGGTGCGCGCCGGCCAGGCGCCGAATGTCGCGGTGAGCGCGGGCGTGTCGAATTCGCGTACCTCGGCCGAGACCGCGCAGGGCATCGCCCTGGGCGGGCGCTCGATCGAAGGCAACAATTTCAGCGTCGGCGCCTCGCTCTCGTATGAACTGGACCTGTGGGGCCGCGTGCGCCGCGTGGTGGAAGCGGCCGACGCCGGGGCGCTGGCGGCCCAGATTGATCGCGACGGCGTGCTCCTGATGCTCTCGAGCCAGGTGGCCCAGTCCTACTGGCAGCTGCGCGGCCTGGACGCCGAACTGGCGATCCTGCGGGGGGCGTTGGACGCCCGCCATGAAGCCCAGGAGCTGGTGGAAGCGCGCTTCAAGGCCGGCCTGTCGAACGAGCTGGACGTCTCGCGCGCCCGCATCGAGCGCGCCAATGCCGAAGCCGACCTGCACGAGGTGCAGCGCCAGCGCAATGCGGTCGAGCACGCGCTGGCCACGCTGGTGGGCGCTTCGCCGAGCCAGCCCGTGCTGGCCGACAGCGCCGGCGCACAGCTGCCCCTGCCCCCCAGCATTCCGGTCGGCCTGCCGGCCAGCCTCCTGCAACAGCGTCCCGACCTGGCCGCCAGCGTGGCCCAGCTGAAGGCGGCCAATGCGCAGGTGGGCGTGGCCGAAGGCGCCTTCTATCCGTCGCTTTCGCTGACCTCGAACTTCGGCTTCGCATCAAGACACCTGCGCGACCTCGCCAGCGGCGGTGCGCGCCAGTTCTCGATCGGTCCGCTGGCGCTGTCGCTGCCAGTATTCGACGGCGGCCGCAACCGCGCCAACCTGGCGCTGTCCAAAGCGCGCTACGAAGAAGCGGTGGCGAATCACCAGACGCGCCTGTTGACCGCACTGCGCGAAGTGGAAGACGCGCTGTCCGACGTCCAGCAGCGCCAGCAGCAGGGCGAGGTGCAGGCGCAATCCCAGCAGGCCGCGGCGCGCGCCCTGCTGGTGGCACAGGCGCGCTACGAGCGCGGCGTGTCGACCTACCTCGACGTGACCGATGCCCAGCGCAACGCCCTGGCGGCCGACCGGGCGGCGGCGCAGATCCGCACCCAGCGCCTGCTGGCCACCGTGGCCGTGGCGCGCGCGCTCGGCGGCGGCTGGGAGCAGGGCGAGGCGCTCGCCACGATCGCGAAACCCGGCATCTAAGCCAGAGTTGCAGGGCTCTGGCGGCAGGCTACAATGGGTGGATACTCAACCATACGAGGATCCGCACCATGTCCCTGCCCGCACGTGCCCTGCTCATCGCCGCCCTCCTGGCGTCCAGTGCAGCCTCCGCCCAATCCTGGCAGCCCGTCCCGAGCGGCACCGGCGCCGAACTGCGCGGCCTGTCCGTCGTGAGCAGCAAGGTCGCCTGGGCCAGCGGCGCCAAGGGCACCGTCCTGCGCACCGTCGACGGCAAGGCCTGGCAGGCGATGCAGGTGCCGGATGCCGACAAGATCGACTTCCGCGACATCCACGCTTTCGACGCCGAGACGGCCGTCGTGATGGGGGCGGGTCCCGGCGCGGCCTCGCGCATCTATCGTACCGAGGACGGCGGCGCGACCTGGGCCTTGGTCACCACGAACGCGGTGGCCGAGGGCTTCTGGGACGCGATGGCTTTCTGGGACAAGGACAACGGCATCCTGTTCGGCGATCCGGTCAAGGGCAGCTTCCAGGTCTACACCACGGGCGATGGCGGCCGCAGCTGGCAGGAAGTCGCCGCCAGGGGGCTGGAGGCCATGCCGAACGAGGGCGCCTTTGCCGCCAGCGGCACCTGCCTCACGGTGGCCGGCACAGGCGACGCCTGGATCGCCACCGGCGGCAGCGCCAGTTCGCGCGTCTTCCACTCCCGTGATCGCGGCAAGACCTGGCGCGTGTCGTCGACCCCGATCCCGGCCGGCGCCGCCGCGCGCGGCGTGTTTTCGGTGGCCTTCCTGAACCAGAAAGAAGGTTTCGCGGCCGGCGGCGATTACAAGGAAACCCGCATGGCCGGCACCAACGGCGCCTATACCGTTGACGGCGGCGCCAGCTGGACGTCGGTGCAGGTGGCGCCCGCGGGCTACATGTCGGTGGTGGTGCCGGTGCCCGGCGCGCCGCGCACGCTGGTGGCCGCCGGCCTGGCCGGATCGGGCTACTCGCCGGACGCCGGCCGCACCTGGAAGGAACTCGACAAGACGCCGATGAACACGGTCGGCTTTGCCGGCCCGGCGCAGGGCTGGGCGGTGGGGCCGAAAGGCTTGCTGATGCAGTACACGGGGCCCCGGCTGGACGCCCAACAAGGGCAATGACGGGACAAGCGATTACAATCGCCGGACTACAACTATTTGACTAGGGACACCATGAAGAAATTCCTCGCTCCTCTCGTGTTGTTTGCTGCCATCGGCAGCGCTTATGCCGAACCCGCCACGGTCGCCCAATTGAGCACCATGGCCAAGCGCTTCGCACCGGCCGAGCTGAAGGCCGACACCTCGAAGCTCTCGAAAGGCGACCGCGCCGCCATGGCCAAGCTGATCGAAGCGGCCAGGATCATCGACACCCTGCAGCTGCGCCAGCGCTGGGCCGGCAACGAAGCCCTGTGGGCCGCCATGCAGAAGGACAATTCGGACCTCGGCCGCGCGCGCCAGAACGCCTTCTGGCTGAACAAGGGCCCGTGGTCCAGCCTCGACGACAACGGGTCCTTCATGCCCGCCGAATATGCCGGCATCAAGATCCCGGCCAAGAAGCCGCTGGGCGCCAACTTCTACCCGGAGAACGCGAGCAAGGAAGCGCTGGAGGGCTGGATGAACGGCCTGCCGGCAGCGCAGAAGGCCGATGCCCAATGGTTCTTCACCGTCATCCGTACCGGTCCGGACGGCAAGTTCCGCACCGTGAAGTATTCGGACGAATACCGCCCGGACCTCGAGAAACTGGCCAAGCTGCTGCGCGAAGCCGCCGCGCTCACCGACAACGCCTCGCTCAAGAAATTCCTGACGCTGCGCGCCGATGCTTTCCTGTCCAACGACTACCTGGCCTCGGACTTCGCCTGGATGGACCTGGATTCGCCAGTCGACGTCACGATTGGCCCGTACGAGACCTATAACGACGAGCTGTTCGGCTACAAGGCTGCGTTCGAAGCCTATGTGAGCATCCGCGACCAGAAGGAAACGCAGAAGCTGGCCTTCTTCGGCAAGCACCTGCAGGAGCTGGAAGACAACCTGCCGCTGGCCAAGCAGTACCGCAACCCGAAGGTCGGCGCGATCGCCCCGATGGTGGTGGTCAACCAGGTATTCGGCGCCGGCGACGGCAACATGGGCGTGCAGACCGCCGCCTACAACCTGCCGAACGACGAGCGCGTGATCCGCGAGCGCGGCTCCAAGCGCGTGATGCTCAAGAACGTGCAGGAAGCGAAGTTCGAATCGACCCTCAAACCCATCTCGAAGCTGGTGCTGCGTGCGCAAGACCAGAAGGACCTCGACTTCGACTCCTTCTTCACCCACATCCTGGCGCACGAGATCATGCACGGCCTTGGCCCGCACACGACGAAAAAGAATGGCAAGGAATCGACCCCGCGCCAGGACCTGAAGGACACCTATTCGACCATCGAGGAAGCCAAGGCCGACATCACCGGCCTGTGGGCGCTGGGCTACATGATGGACAAGGGCCTGCTGAAGGACACGCTGGGGCAGGGTAGCCTGGCCGAGCGCAAGCTGTACAACACCTTCCTGGCCTCCGCTTTCCGCACACTGCATTTCGGCCTGACTTCCTCGCACGCGCGCGGCATGGCGATCCAGATGAACTACCTGCTCGACAAGGGCGCCTTCGTGGCCAATAGCGACGGCACGTTCTCGGTGGACTTCAAGAAGATCAAGGGAGCGGTTGCCGACCTCGACCGCGATTTCCTGACCATCGAAGCCACCGGCGACTACGAGGCCGCCAAGGCGATGATGGCAAAGTACGTGGTCATCCGTCCAGAAGTGCAGAAGGCGCTCGACCGCCTCAAGTCGAGCGTGCCGAACGACATCCGTCCGAACTTCGTGACGGCGGCGGCACTGACGAAGTAAGCAGAGAAACGGCGGCATTGGTGTGGACGCAACAGTGCCGCCGGTTTTACTTAAACTAAACTGAAAGCTCCGTCAATCCATACAGGGAGCATGTTATAGTCACTGCATTGCTTGGGGGAAATTCCCAGGCTACAGAAAGACAGAACATGACGACGAAGCCCCTTACCACTGGCGCGCGGTTGGCCATCGGCTACGGCGCCGTGATCCTCCTGATGATCGCGCTCTCCGTGCTGGCCGCAGCGCGCGCGGGGCAGATCGAGCAGATGCTGTTCCGCATCGACGACGTCAGCGGCATCAAGCTGCGCTACGCCTTCGAACTGCGCAGCAGCGTGCACGATCGTGCGATCGCGCTGCGTGACGTCGCCCTGGCCCCCGATTCCGTCGCCGCCGCGGCCCCGATCGCCCGTCTCAAGACCCTGGCCGACGCCTACGCGCGCGCCGCTTCCCCGCTGAACGCGCTGTTCCACGAACTGCCGGGCATCCTGCCCGCGGAACTCGAGGCCCTGGCCGCCATCAAGGAGCAGGAGCGCCGCACCCGTACGCTGGTCGACCGCGTGATCGCCCTGCATGCGCTGGGAGAGACGCGCGAGGCGGCCACCTTGTTGTCGCAGCAGGCAGCGCCGGCTTTCGTGGACTGGCTCGCCAGCCTGAACCGCTTTATCGAACTCGAGCAGAAGCTCGCGGCCGACGACATGGCCTCGGCGCGCCAGCTGGCGTCCGGATTCGCGCAATGGATCGTGCTGCTGTGCGCCGGCGCCGTGGCGGCGGCCGTGGCGGGCACCTGGTATGTCGTGCGCGGGCTGCCGCGTGAGAAGGAGGCGCCGCCCGCGCTGGATGAAGCCGCTCCGGCCGCGCCGGCGGAAGCCGCGCCGAAGCGCGTCGACGACATCGTCGGCGCCATCGACGGCCTGGCCTTCCGCGCCAATATCCTGGCGCTCGACGCCGCGGTACAGGCGCTGCGCACCGGCGAGCACGACGAAGAGCAGACCGCCGTGGTCGAGGAGTTGCAGGCGCTGGCGCTGCGTTCGAGTGCGGTGGTGAAGGATATCCGCGACCTGGTCGGCAGTCCGGTGGCCCACATGGAAGACGCCGGCGCCCTGCAGGCGATCGCCAATGCCGTGGCGCGCGTCACGGCGGTGACCTCCGCGATCGGCCTGGAGGAGGGCCAGGCTAGAGCCCAGACCGAGAGCTCGCGCCGCACCACGGCCCTGCTGCAGGCATCGACTGCCGCTGCCGCCATGGAAGCCGAGGCACAGCGCCTCGCGGCCATGGTTGCGCCGGTGCTGCCCACGGGCGAAGCGGATACGCCAAAGCAAAACTGACAAGTTTATCCTTCTCAAAACAGAGAAAAATATTCCCGAAAGTGGGGCTTTCTCACGGGCTAGAATTGCCGATAGGCATTTCATCGTCCTTGGGAGAATTCTCGTGTTCAAGCCCCTGATCATCGCCACGGTCTGCGCCCTCACGGCAGCGCCCGTCCTCCATGCCGCCGAGCTGACCGCACTGGAGAAGCGCTGGCTCGGCGCCGCCGGACCGGTGCTGGCCTACTCCCAGCAACTCAAGCTTCCCCTCGACATCACCGTCCAGCCCCAGCCGCGTCCCGGCGACGTGCCGCTGGCGATGGGTTTCGACAAGGGCCGCTGCAAGCTGGTCATGTCCCTGCGCAACAACCCCGACGCCGAGACCGTGCTGGCCGGCATTCCGGAAGCGCAGCAAGGGGTGCTGATCGAAGCCATGGCGGCGCACGAGATCGCGCACTGCTGGCGCTATGTGCAGGGTGCCTGGCATGCGCTGCCGGCCGGCTTCGTCGAGGTGGGCGACGAGCGCGCCCTTGACGCCTCGCTGCTGGCGGCGTCGAAGGCCATGCGCGAGACGCGCCGCGAAGAAGGCTTCGCCGACCTGGCCGCGCTGGCCTGGATCCGGCACAGCAATCCGGACGAGTATGCGCACGTGTACCGCTGGCTGTCCAGCGTGCGCGCCAAGGTGGCGGTGCCGCGCAGCGGCCACGACACCCGCGCTTGGGTGCGCCTGGCGAGCGACGCCGCCGCGTTCGGCAAGGCCGAGGCGCCCTTCGATGACGTCGACGGGCTCTGGCGCGAAGGCCTGCTGGCCACCGAATGAACCTGCGCGCGCGGCCTCGCAGCAACAGTCCGGGCCGCCAAATGCATGCCGAGGAGGATGAGCGTTCGTTGTCGCACAGATGTTGTCGGGTGTAGGGCGTCTAATGATGTCATCACAACAACCTACCACAAGGGACACATCATGAACCGACTCCTCGCCACCCTGCTGGCCTCCGTTGCCGGCGCCACCATCGTCGCTGCTCCCGCTTTTGCCCAGTCCGACGCCGCCGGCTACCGCGCGGCCATGCAGAAGATCGAGAAAGAGCATGACGTTGCCAAGGACAAGTGCGATGCCCTGACCAAGGAAGACGTCTGCGAAGAGCAGGCCGACGTCGCCCGCGCCAAAGCCGAACTGGCCGCTGCGCAGAAGTACGACAACACCCCGGACCGTCTCAATGCCGCACACCGCAAGCTGGCCGAGGCCGAGTATGAGCTGGCCGAAGAGAAGTGCGATGCCATGAAGGGCAACCAGAAGGACAGCTGCATGAACACCGCCAAGTCGGTGCGCACCGCCGCCCTGGCCGAGATCGACGGCAAGCGCGACACCCGCGCCAGCACCACCGGCGGCAGCGGCAGCACCGCCGCCACCGCGGGCGCCGCCGGCAGCGCCGGCCTGGTCGCGTCGACCGACACCAAGGACCCGGTGAAGTCGGCCGCGGTCGAGAAGTGCGAAGAGAAGGGCAACAAGACCGCCTGCCTGGTCGAGAACAAGGACAAGCCGGATACGGCCCTGGAGCGTGCCGGCGAAAAGACCCGTAACGCCATCGCCGGCGCGGTCGACAAGACCAAGGAAGCCGGCCGCAACGTGGCCGACAAGACCAGGGAACTGACCGCCGGCGCCGCCGCCACCACCGAGCGCGCCGCCGAGAACGCCGGCGACAAGACCCGCGCGACCGCCTCGAACGCGGCCGACAAGACCGAGAACGCCCGCTCGCGCACCGCGTCCAACATGTCGGACGCGGCGATCACCGCCAAGGTCAAAGCCGGCCTGGCCGCCGAGAAGGACACCAGCGCGCTGGCCGTGAAGGTCGAGACGGAGAAGGGCGTCGTCATGCTGAGCGGCTTCGTCGACTCGAAGGCCGAAGCCGAACGTGCCGAGAAGGTTGCCAAGGGCGTCGACGGCGTTACCCGCGTCAAGAGCACGCTGAAGGTCAAATAATCGTCGTGCAAGACGGACAGCCCGCACGCCTGCCGTGCGGGCTTTTTCTTTTTGGCCACAACACCTGCCGGTCCCGGGCCGGACCGACTTATAATTGCCCCGTGAACAAACTCGAAGCCTTCGGATATATCGCCGCCCAGGCCGCGCGTGGGGACATCACCTTTCCCACCAGCGTGAATGCCGTGCTACGCCTGCAATTGGCCCTGGACGATCCGGATTGCCATGTGGACGAAGCGATCCGCCTGGTGCTGTCCGAACCGCAATTGGCAGCGCGCACCGTGGCGCTGGCCAATACCGCCGCCTACGGGGCTGCCGGCGGCGTCCAGGTGAGCAATGTGCGGGCGGCCGTGCTGCGCATCGGCTACCGCCGCCTGCGCGGCCTGGTGGCGGCGCTGATGGTGCGCCAGTTCGGCCACCGCATCGCCGACCGGGTGCTGCGCGCCAAGGCCGAGCAATTATGGACCCACAGCGCCCAGGTGGCGGCGCTGGCGCAGGGCATCGCGCGCCACGTCACCAAAGTCGATCCCGACACCGCGCTGTTCGCCGGCATCGTGCACGAGGTCGGCGGCTTCTACCTGCTGTCGCGCGCCGACGAGTTCCCCGGCCTGCTCGAGGACGATACCGAGAACTGGGGCGTGCTGGTCGAGGACGTGGCCAGCCTGGAGATCATGCGCAAACTCGCGATTCCCGCGGATGTGGCCGAGGCCGTCGGCGGACTGCGCGACGGCGTCCTGAACCCGGCGCCGCACACCCTGCTCGACACGCTGCTGCTGGCGAACCGCTATGCGCTGGTCGACTCGCCGCTGGGCAGCCCGTTTGAGGACCACGAAGCCGGGCCGCTCGAGGCGGCGACGCTGCAGGTCCTGCGCAGCGAAGCGGCCGAGACCGCCCAGGCGCTGGGCGACGCCACGCTGGTCTAGCCCATCCCGTCCTCTTCCATAAGTCGTAGAGCGCGAGGTGGCAACGTCGACATCGCTTCCTACTCGATCAATGCCGAGCGCCAGGCCGCATTCGGCAATCACGCGCTTGTTGCCCAGGGCGACATCAAGCTGTCGAGCGGCTCGATCAACCATGGCCAGATCTATGCCGGCGGCAAGACCACGCTGGAAAACGCCGCCAGGCCGCAAAGCACGAGCGCCAGCCCGGTCGACTTCGCCGCCGCTTCGGCCTACTACCTCAGCCTGTCGGAGGACCTTGCCAAGCTGGAGGCAAGCGGCAGCGTCAGCACGCTGTGGAGCGGCGTGCGTGTCAGCGGCAGCGGCAAGGGCGGTGTCGACGTGTTCAATGTGTCAGCCGACATGTTTCGGACCTCGAGCAGTTGGAGCCTTGACAAGCTGGTGGCGGGCCAGACCCTGATCTTCAACGTCAGCGGCAACTCCGCCACCTTCAACGACGGCGGCATCAGCTTCGAGCCGCTACGCAACTACAACGTGCTGTTCAATTTTCCGGATGCCATGGCGCTCAATCTGAAAGGCATCATCGGCAGCGTGTTGGCGCCCAAGGCGGCCGTTACCGCCAACTGGGGCGTGATCAATGGGCAACTGGTGGTGAACAGCTGGGACTCGACCATCCAGGTCAATGCCAAGCATTACTTCGCCCCCACCGAGCTCGCCGGTTTCCGGGACATCGTGGTGGCGCCGCCGATGACGGACGTGCCGGAACCGGGCACGCTGGCGCTGATGCTTGCCGGCGCCGCCATGGCCGTCGCCGGCCGCAGGAAGGCCCGCAAGGAGCTCGTGCAAGCGCCCGGGCTGGCTGCCTGAGCGCTTAGCAGGCGCAGGCGCGCGCCTGCTGCCGGCCCTGCGCCAGCATCGCCAGGGCCAGCAGGACACCCGACAGGGCCAGGCCGGCCGCGACCCATTGTGGCGAGGCATAGGAATAGCCCAGGGTCAGCGGAATCCCGCCGAGCAAGGCGCCGAGGGCGTTGCCGATATTGAAGCCCGACTGACCCAGCGAGGACCCCAGCATTTCCGCTTCGCGCGAGTGCTCGATCAGCAGCATCTGGATCGGCGGGCCCAATGCCAGCGCATTGGCGCCGGTGGCGAAGGCCAGCACCAGCATGGCCGCCTGCGAGCTCGCGAACAGGCCATTGCACAGCAGCAGGCCCGTCATCGTGACCAGCAGGATCAGGATGGCCTGCAGCGGCGGCACGCGGTCGGCCAGGCGGCCGCCCAGGTTCACGCCCACCGTCATGCCGACGCCGACCACGGTCATCACCATCGGGATCGTCGACGGCTTGAAGTGGCTGACTTCGGTCAACAGCGGCGCGATATAGCTGAAGAAGGCGAAGAAGCCGCCGGTGCCGATCGAGGTGATGGCCAGCGCCAGCCACAGGGCCGGGCTGCGGAAGATGCGCAGGTCCTGCTTCAGGCTGGTGCGCCCCTTGGCCTCGATGAAAGGCACCAGCTGGCGCAGGGCCAGCACGGTGAGCAGGCCGATCACCGCCACCACCAGGAACACGGCGCGCCAGCTCATGTTGTGGCCGAGCCAGGTTCCCGCCGGCACGCCCACGACGTTGGCCAGCGTCAGGCCGGTGAACATGGTCGCCAATGCGGCGGCCACCTTGCCCTCGTCGGCCAGGCGGCTGGCGACGACCGCCCCGACGCCGAAGAAAGCGCCGTGCGGCAGGCCGGCCATGAAGCGCGACAGCATCATCACTTCGAAGTTCGGCGCAAAGGCCGACATCGCATTGAACAGCGTGAACATCAGCATGAACCAGATCAGCACGCTGCGCGGCGGGCGGTGCGCCATCAGGCTTACCAGGGTCGGCGCGCCGACCACGACGCCGAGCGCGTAGGCCGTGATGAGGTAGCCGGCCTGGGGGATGCTGATCTGCAGGCCGCCGGCGATGTCGGGCAGGATGCCCATGATGACGAATTCGGTCATGCCGATGCCGAAGCCGCCGAGGGCGAGGGGAAGAAGGCTTTTCTTGATCAAGATGCGCTGCGCGTGGCGAGGAGGATCGGCCACTATAGCGCTTGATGCGCGCCCAGTCCGCTTTTGAGTCGTGATGACAGGTATAGCGGCCTGGTATGAAGTACGTACTAACCCTTACTCGTCGATGTCTGGCCAGGCGATGCGGCCGTGGCCGGCATTGTCGAGCCGGGTGCGCAGCGCGCCGGCGTCCTGCGCGGGCAGGCTGAAGTCGAACAGGACCTCGTCGCCATGCGCCACCGCGTCCAGGTGGGCGCCGGCGGCGTCGAGTTCGCGCCGCACCATGCCTTCGAGCGCATACGGCGCCGTGCAGCGCATGGCCTGCAGCTTGATGATCGGCACCTTCTGCGACAGCAAGAGGGCTTGCGCCACGCTGTCGGTATAGGCGCGCACCAGGCCGCCCGCACCCAGCTTGACCCCGCCGAAGTAGCGCACCACGGTGGCCAGCACGCCTTCCAGGTCCTGGTGGCGCAGCACGTCGAGCATGGGGCGTCCCGCGGTGCCGCTCGGTTCGCCGTCGTCGACCGCGGCCGACTGGCCGCCGGCCAGCAGGGCCCAGCATACGTGGGCGGCGCCGGGGTGCTCGGCGCGCAGGCTGGCGACGACCTGCTGGGCGCCGGCCCTGTCCGGCATCGGCTGGACGCAGGCAATGAAACGGCTCTTCTTGATGACGAGTTCGACGTGGACGGGGGAAGCGATGGTCTGTGGCATGACAGGACACGGAAAACAAAAAAGGCGTCACGATTGCTCATGACGCCTTCCTTGCTTAATCTTTGGTAGGCCGTGCTGGGCTCGAACCAGCGACCAACGGATTAAAAGTCCGCTGCTCTACCAACTGAGCTAACGACCCGAAGAAGCCAAGATTATAGCGGCACTCTTGCGATTTTCCAAGAACTTCCTGAGCGAATCTGCGCCGGCACGAAGACAATTCAGGTTTCCACGTGTTTGTCTTCCTCCTGCGCCTGGTGCATCGCTTCCGGCTCGAGCTTCTCCGCTTCGACGTTCTGGCGCACGAACAAGCCCCAGCTCGCCAGCAGCACGGCCGCGGCGATACCGATCGACGCCGCCTGCGGCAGCAGTTCGGGTGTGGTATGCAGGAAGGTGAACACGCCGATCAGGCACTCGACCCCCAGCGATACCACCACCACGATCAGGAAGCGCGACAGGAAGCGGCGCAGGCGGGTGGGGGAGCTGACGTGCACTTCGCGCTGCAGTTCTTCTTCGAGCACGGTCTGGCCCAGCTCGAAGGCGGCAACCGAGATGGTCAGCAGCCCCACGCATTCGAGGATGAGCTGGAAGCGCTCCTGCACGGTTTCCTTGTCGGGAGCAAACAGGGTCGACCAGATTTCCATGCCGGCAAGCACGATCAGCCCATAGCCGCAGATGAAGAACAGCAGGGCGATAAAAACGTAACCGAGGCTGCTGATTTTCTGTAGATATTTCACCGGACACCTCGAATTGGATGGTGCGGGAACTGTAGCATCCTCGCCGGTTTTTCTTCTGTGCGGCACGACACGCCGGCTGGAAGCGCGTTGCGCGCATGGAGCGGACTGACGCAGATGCAAAAAAGGCGTCACGATCACTCGTAACGCCTTCTTTACTACAACTAATTCTGGTAGGCCGTGCTGGGCTCGAACCAGCGACCAACGGATTAAAAGTCCGCTGCTCTACCAACTGAGCTAACGACCCGAAAGAGGCAGCATTATAGCCGGGCATTCCGGTTTGCGCTAGTGCTACCTGAACAAGACAGCAATCACACCAGCGCCGCAGTGACCTTCAGCACCTCATCCGCCGTGGTCACGCCCTCGACCACCTTCATCGCCCCCGCGATGCGCAAGGGCTTCATGCCATCCGCGACGCTCTGCTGGCGCAGCTTCTGGATCTCGCCGGATTCCCGCACCACGCGCGCAAACCCTTCGCTCACGCTCAAGAGTTCATAGATACCCGTCCGCCCCCGATACCCCGTCTGCCGGCATTCCGGACACCCGATCGGCCGATATACCGAGGCAGGCTTCGGAATATTCCAGGCTCCCCCGATGCCCTGCCACACCTCGTCACTGAGTTCGCCGCCAGGCGCCTTGCAGTCCGGGCACAGCGTTCGCACCAGCCTTTGCGCCATCACGCCGATCAAGGTCGCTTCCAGCAGATAATCCGGCACCCCGAGTTCCAGCAGGCGTACCACCGCAGCCGGCGCGTCGTTCGTATGCAGGGTAGAGAACACCAGATGTCCCGTCAGCGCCGCCTGGATCGCCATCTCCGCCGTCTGCAGATCGCGAATCTCGCCCACCATGATAATGTCCGGATCCTGCCGCATCAGCGCGCGTATGCCATCGGCAAACGACAAGTCGATTCCCGGCTGCACCTGCATCTGGTTGAAGGAAGCTTCGACCATCTCGATCGGATCCTCGACCGTGCACACGTTCACCTCGCTGGTGGCCAGCGCCTTCAGCGTCGTATACAAGGTCGTTGTCTTGCCCGACCCCGTTGGTCCGGTGACGAGGATGATCCCATGCGGCCGATTGGTCAGCGCATCCCAGCGCGCCGCATCGTCCGGCGGAAAACCCAGTTCCGGCAGCGTCTTGACGACCACTTCCGGATCGAAAATACGCATCACCAGCTTTTCGCCGAAGGCGGTCGGCAGCGTCGACAGGCGCAATTCCACCTCCTGTCCGCCGGCGGTGCGGGTCTTGATTCGCCCATCCTGCGGCCGCCGCTTTTCGATCACGTCCATCCGCCCCAGCAGCTTGATGCGCGCCGTCATCGCAATCATCACGACCGCCGGCACCTGGTACACCTGGTGCAGCACGCCGTCGATGCGGAAGCGGATGGTCGCGAACTCGCGCTTCGGTTCCAGGTGAATATCCGATGCGCGCTGCTCGAAGGCATAACTCCACAACCAGTCGACGATGTTGACGATGTGCTGGTCGTTCGCATCGAACTGCTTGTTCGATTTGCCCAGCTCGACCAGCTGCTCGAAATTGTTGCGCATCGCCAGGTCCTGCCCGGTATGGCGGTTGGCGTCGCGGATCGATTTGGCCAGACTGAAGAACTGCGAGATGTACTGCGCGATATCGAGCGGATTGGCCAGCACCAGTTCGATCTTGCGGCGCGATAGCTTGGCGATTTCCGCTTCCCATTCCACATTGGCCGGGTCGGCCGTCGCCACCACCAGCGTCGAGCCGGTCATTTCCACCGGCAGGATATTGAAGCGCGCCGCATAGCTGGCCGACATCACGTCCGCCACCTTGGTGAAGTCGATTCTCAAGGGATCGATACGGATGAAGGGCAGGCCGACCTTGCTAGCGCACCATTCGGTCAGCATGTCGAGCGTCAACAGGCGGTGCGGCGGCAGGTTTGACACCAGCTTGCACTGGGCCACGGCCGTGAGCGGATGCATGGATCCGGCCGCGCTCTTCAGGATGCCCTGTGCCTGCGCGAACAGCGCCTTGACGTTCTCCTTGGTGACGATGCCGTCCGCCAGCAGCCAGGAGAAGATGGACTGCAGGTCGAGCGCCCGCAGGCGCGGCGTCTTGGAAGAAGCGGGGACGGCATGCGTGTTCACGTTCGGCTCCCGATAATGGAGGTGGTTCAGGCGGCGAGGATGCCCTTGACCCAGGACTTCGCCGGCAGCTTGGTGCTTGCTACGATCTGGGCCGCACGGTGAGTGAGCGCTTCCTTGTCCAGTTGCGGGCGGTTCCTGAAGCACAGCGCCACCACGTTGCCGTCGTGGACTTCCGGCAGGCAGATCACGTGCTCGAAGGCGAACTTCATGGCCTTCAGGTTCTTGGCAAAGCTCGGGTGGTCGCCGAACAGGTTGACGGTCATGATGCCACCGTCCGCCAGGCAGTCGTTGCAGGCCTGGTAGAACTCCGGCGTGTCCAGCACCGGCCCGCGCGCGGTGGCGTCGTACAGGTCGCACTGCAGCACGTCGAAGGCGCCGTGGTTGGCCGGATCGAGCACGAAATCCATCGCATCCATTTCCAGCACGTTCAGGCGCTCGTCATTGGGCGGCAGCTTGAACATCGAGGCGCAGATATTGATCACCGATTCATTGAGCTCGACGGCGGTGACGCTCGCGTCAGGGAACTGGCGGTAGCAGAACTTGGTCAAGGTAGCAGCACCCAGGCCCAGCTGGGCGATGGCGCGCGGCGATTCGATGAACAGCATCCAGGCCATCATCTGCTGCGCGTATTCCAGCTCCGGCCAGTCGGGCTTGCGGATGCGCATCGCGCCCTGCACCCATTCGGTGCCGAAATGAAGGTAGCGGACGCCGTCCTGTTCGGACAGGGTGACGGGGGCGAACTTGGGCTTGCGCGCGGGACGGCGCGAGGATTCGGCCTGTTCGATGGATTTGCGTTTGATGAGCATAGGGCAACCTGGTTGAATCGCCCTATTATCGGGGGAGGGGTTCCCGCAGCGCAAGCACGCCTTCGGCAGGCGCTGCGGGTTGCCGGCGCGCGGCCGGCGCAGGAATCAGTAATCGATCGGCTGGACCGAGACGCGCAGGCGCACGCGGTTGCCCGGATCGCGGTTCATGACCGTGTTGTAGGTCTGGCCGCGGAACTCGTAGGTGACGTCGTAGCCGTTGGTGCGCGACTCGATGCTGTCGACGGTGCGGCACTGGCGCACGGCCTGTTCCTGCACGGCCGGGCCGCCGCGGTTGGCGTTTTCCGAACGGTCGCCGATCATGGCGCCGGCGATGGCGCCGGCCGCCGTGGCGGCGACACGGCCGCTGCCGCTGCCGACCTGGTTGCCGAGCAGGCCGCCGACGACACCGCCGACGATGCCGCCGCCGACGCCGCGCTGCTGCTGCACCGGCACCTGCACGTATTCGGTGCGGCATTCCTGGCGCGGGATCCGGATTTCTTCCAGGCGCGGCTGGACACGCACCACGCGGCCGAAGTCTTCGAAATCCTGGGCCTGGGCCAGCGGCAGCGTGGCGAGGCCCATGGCGGCAATGATCAGTTTGGCTTGAATGTTCATGTTCTACCTCGTAGTGGGCAATCGACGAGTCTGGTGGGGGGAGGGAACCGACCGGACTTTCATGCCTCCTATGGTAATCCGATCCGCCGGACTCAACCCAATCCACGTGGCAACAAAATGTAACAGCAACGCAAGCATTTTCTGCTTCGCGCAAGAATGACAGGGCTGTTGTGAAAGGCGTAATTTATACAGACGAGCGCATACTAATTTTTACAAATGCAATTCCTGTAATCACATTTGGGTTGCTTCCAATACCACAAAACGTTACCCTTACACACTAAGGGTCTTTTATTGGCGCATGGAAACAACAGCGGGAGAGATGAATGCGGCGGATGCCAACCGTCGCGCAAGTGGTGCGTAAACCGCCACATCACACCGACCTGGTCAACTTGAGGAAAAAATGAGTTTGTTGATGAGAGTGCCGCCCAATCTTGTGCAGTCGATCCGCGCCTTCCGCGTCGCCGAGCTGCAGCAGGAGGCTGCGCGCCTGGGTCAGCACTTCCTGTATGCACATTGTGCCAACACCTTGACCAAGCAGCAGGTGTGCGCCCGCATCGGCGAAAACTTTTATTTCCCCAAACCCTGCAGCAAGAATTTTGACGCGCTGCGTAAATGCCTCACTGAAACTGTTGCCGAGGCCGGCCCCCAGCCGGGCTTCCTCGTCGTCCTCGAGCAATTGCCAAGCGCGCAAAAATTCGACAAGGAAGCGCGCGAGAACCTGCTCGACGTCTTCCGCGATGCAGCCGAATTCTGGGCCGAAAAGAAGGTCCCGTTCCGGGTATTCTACTCGTTCGCCATCCCGGCCTGAGGCCGAAGCTCTGGCAGGACCCCCTCCCACTCGCCGACGGTTGCCCGTCGGTGATACGGTACAATGCGCGGTATGAAAAATATCGTCATCCTGATTTCCGGCCGTGGCAGCAACATGGAAGCGATCGTGCGCGCCATGGAAAGCGAAGGCTGGCCGGCGCGGATTGCTGCCGTCATCAGCAACAAGCCGGAAGCCAAGGGCCTGGAATACGCGCAGGCGCGCGGCATTCCGACCGCGGTCGTGGCCAACAAGGAATACGCCAGCCGCGCCGAGTTCGATGCGGCGCTGCAGGAAACGATCGACCGCTTCGCTCCCGACCTGGTCGTGCTCGCCGGCTTCATGCGCATCCTGACGGCGCCTTTCGTCGAGCACTACGCCGGCCGCATGCTGAACATCCACCCGTCGCTGTTGCCGCTGTACCCGGGCCTGGGGACGCACCAGCAGGCGATCGACGCCGGCGACAAGGAGCATGGCGCGACCGTCCATTTCGTGACGGCCGAGCTCGATCACGGTCCGATCGTGGCGCAGGCGCGCATTCCCGTGCTGCCCGACGATACCGAGGACACGCTGTCAGCCCGTCTCCTCGTCGAAGAACACAAGCTCTACCCGTATGCGGTGCGCCTCTTCGTCGAAGACAGGCTCAGTATTGAAGAAAACGGCGACGTGCGCATCAAGGACGGCGCACTCGCCTAAACCACCAGAATTTAACGAAGGAACACCATGAGATTGCCTCCAGCGATCATCGGCAATACCGAAGAGGTATTGCGCGAGATCCTGCGCTTTATGTCGCCCGCCGACGTCACCCTGTCGCGCTACTTCAAGGACCACCCGCGTTTCGGCGGCCGCGAGCGCGGCGTCATTGCCGAGGCAGTGTATGCCGTCCTGCGCAACAAATCCTTCTATACCGACTTCGCCGGCGCCGGCAACACGCCCTCGATGCGCAAGCTGGCCCTGCTGGGCCTGGCCGAAACCGTGGGCATCGACGCGCTGGGCGGCCTGAGCGAGGACGAAACCCATCTGCTCACCCGCGTCAAGGAAGTCGACCGTTCGCTGCTGCCGCCGCAGATGCAGGCCAATATGCCGGCCTGGCTGTACGACAAGCTGGTGGCGCAATTCGGCGAAGCCGAAGCGCTGGAACTGGCCGCCGTGCTGAACACCCCGGCGCCGCTCGATCTGCGCGTGAACTCCATCAAGGCCAATCGCGACGAAGTCATCGCCGAACTGGCCAAGGCACCGATCGCCGCCGAGCCGATGCCTTACGCGCCGCTCGGCCTGCGCGTCCTGAAGAAGCCGGCGCTGCAGAACCTGCCGCTGTTCAAGGAAGGCGCGATCGAGGTGCAGGACGAGGGCAGCCAGGTGCTGGCCCAGATCGTCGGCGCGCGCCGCGGCGAGATGGTGGTGGACTTCTGCGCCGGCGCCGGCGGCAAGACCCTGGCCCTGGGCGCGACCATGCGCAATACCGGCCGCCTGTACGCCTTCGACGTCTCGGAGAAGCGCCTGGCCAAGCTGAAGCCGCGCATGGCGCGCAGCGGGCTGTCGAACGTGCACCCGCAGCTGATCGCGCACGAGCGCGACGCCAAGATCAAGCGCCTGGCCGGCAAGATCGACCGCGTGCTGGTCGATGCGCCGTGCTCCGGCCTGGGCACCTTGCGCCGCAACCCGGACGTCAAGTGGCGCCAGAAGCCGGAAGCCGTGGCCGAGATGCAGGAAAAGCAGGCCTCGATCCTGGACGGCGCCGCGCGCCTGGTCAAGAACGGCGGCCGCCTGGTGTACGCCACCTGCAGCCTGCTGAACGAAGAGAACGACGTGATCGTCGAGCAGTTCCTGGCTACCCATCCGGACTTTGAACTGGTGCCGATGAACAAGGTGCTGGCCGAGCAGAAGATTCCGCTCGAGATGGACCAGTACCTCAAGATGCTGCCGCACAAGCACCAGACCGACGGCTTCTTCGCCGCCGTGCTCGAGCGCAAGGCCAAGGTCAAGGCGGCGCCGGCGGACGAGTCGGAAGTCGCCCAAGCCGAGGAATAACGCTGACACATGCCGCTCCAGCAACTGCTGGCCGACCTGCTCGGCGATATCCGACAGCCTGCCATCCTGTGGCAGGCGCTTGCCATCGTCCTGTGTGTCGGGGTCGGCTGGGGCCTGGCGCGGCTGATGCACCGTTCCTGGCTGGCCAGCCACCAGGACCAGCACCAGGGCCTGATCGGCCTGGGGATGGCCAGTTTCAGCCGCGTGCTGCCGCCGCTGCTGATCCTGGGCCTCCTGGTGACCACGCGCGCCGTCATGGCGCACTACCAGAGCGTGCACCTGCTCGACATCGCGGTGCCGCTGGCGTCCTCGTTCGCGGTGATCCGCACCTTCTTCTACCTGCTGCGCCGGGTGTTCGCGCGCCGCGGCCAGCTGGGCGAAGCACTGCAGACCTTCGAGAAAATCTTCGCGTTGGTGGTCTGGCTCGGCGTGGCCCTGCACATCGTCGGCGTGCTGCCGGATGTGATCGCCTACTTCGAAAAGACCGAACTGCCGATCGGCAAGCACAGGCTCTCCCTGGCCGACCTGGTCGAGGGTACGGTCTCGATCGTGGTGCTGATGATGCTGGCGCTGTGGGCCGGCGCTGCGCTGGAAGAGCGCCTGATGCATGTGGAACGCATGCACAGCTCGATCAAGGTCGTGCTGGCGCGCATGAGCCGGGCGGTGCTGATCCTCGTGGCCGTGCTGTTCAGCCTGTCGCTGGCAGGCCTGGACCTGACCGTGCTGTCGGTATTCGGCGGCGCACTGGGCGTCGGCCTCGGTCTCGGCATGCAGCGCATTGCCAGTAACTATGTGTCCGGCTTCATCATCCTGCTGGAACGCAGCCTGACGATCGGCGATCCCATCACGCTGGATAAATACTCGGGCAAGGTAGCGCGCATCAATACGCGCTACACCGTGCTGCGCGGCGCCGACGGCACCCAGACCCTGTTACCGAACGAAATGCTGATCACCGGCGTGGTGCTGAACCAGTCCTCGACCAACCGCAACGTGCGCGCGGTGACCAAGATCACCGTGTCCTACGACAGCGATCTGTCGACGCTCATGCCGCTGCTGGAATCGCTGCCGCGCGGCGTGCCCCGCGTGCTGGAGCAGCCGGCCCCGAATGTGTTGCTCAATGCCTTCGCGCAAGACGGCTACGAGCTCGAAGTCGGTTTCTGGCTCGGCGATCCGGAGAACGGGCAGGGCGGGCCGATCTCGGATGTGAACAGGAAGATCTATGCGCTTGTACAGACAGGCGAGATCAAACTTGGCCATCCGTCCATGGATACGCGGCTGCTTGATGCCCACATTACATCAGTTGTGGCGCGAACCCCGACTGCTCCTTGAAATAAGGCATGCACAAGCGCTCTTAAGCGTGCCGTGGGTCACTGGAACCGCGTAAAATGTCGGGTTGCGAGCGCCGCGACTGTCGGCGTGTCGACGCGATATCCATGGAGACTGAATGAATTTCTTGAGTAGCGAACCCGTGCAAGCCGTGCTGACCTTCCTGTCGACCGGCCTGCTCGACTTCACCGGTTGGCAGGTTTTCTTTGCCACGCTGGTGCTGACGCACATCACGATCGCCGCCGTGACGATCTACCTGCACCGCCACCAGGCGCACCGGGCCCTCGACCTGCACCCGATCCCGAGCCATTTCTTCCGCTTCTGGCTGTGGCTGACCACCGGCCAGGTGACCAAGGAGTGGGCATCGATCCACCGCAAGCACCACGCCAAGTGCGATACCGAGGAAGATCCGCACAGCCCGCAGACCCGCGGCATCCGCAAGGTGCTGTTCGAAGGCGCCGAGTTGTACCGTGCCGAAAGCAAGGTCAAGGAAACCATGGAGAAGTATGGCCATGGCACCCCGGACGACTGGATCGAGCGCACCCTGTACACCAAGCACAGCGCCATGGGCGTGGTGCTGATGCTGTTCATTAACGTCGCGCTGTTCGGCGTCATCGGCATTTCGGTGTGGGCGGTCCAGATGATGTGGATCCCGATCACCGCGGCCGGCATCATCAACGGCATCGGCCACTACTGGGGCTACCGGAACTACGATTGCAGCGATGCGGCCACCAACATCTTCCCGCTGGGCATCCTGATCGGTGGCGAGGAACTGCACAACAACCACCACACCTTCGCCACCTCGGCCAAGCTGTCGAGCAAATGGTACGAGTTCGACCTGGGCTGGGGCTATATCCGCATCCTGGAAACCCTGCGCCTGGCCAAGGTGAAGAAGGTCGCGCCGGCGCCGAAGTTTGCCAAGGACAAGATGGTAGCCGACCTCGACACCCTGCAGTCGGTGATCGCCAACCGCTACGACGTGATGGCGAAGTATGCCAAGTCGGTGCGCCACGCTTTCCACGAGGAATTCGAGCACCTGAAGCACAAGGCCGAGCTGGAAGCGCGCTTCCTGAAGAGCTCGCGCAAGCTGATGCAACGCGAACCGGCCAAGCTGGAACAGTCGCAGAAGCAGCAACTGGTCGAGCTGTTCCAGCACAGCAAGGCGCTGGAAACCATGCACCAGATGCGCGTGGAACTGGGCGCGATCTGGGAACGTTCGCACTCGACCCGCGACCAGCTGCTGCAGCAGCTGCAGGACTGGTGCGCACGCGCCGAAGCCTCGGGCATCAAGTCGCTGCAGGACTTCTCACTGCGCCTGCGCAGCTACGCATAAGCGGCTCGTGTCGCAACAAGGGCGGCTCCTTCGGGAGCCGCTTTTTTTCGTCGCAAGATTTTTTAAATCAGCAGCACCTGCGCATCTTCCGGCAGCACCAGCCGCGCCCGCGGGTCGAAATCCTCGTTGCCGGTAAAGCGGTGGCAATACACCGGGGCATTCGCGTGGTTGCGGGCCGGCTCGCTGGTGGGGTAGCGCGCCAGCAGGCGGGTGCCGTCGACGACCTCGACCTGGGCGCGCGGCGACAGGCTGCACACCGACACGCCCAGCCTGCGCGTGGCGGCCCAGTTCAGGAAGCGGTGGTGCCAGGGCACGAGCGGATCGATGGTGGCGTGCACGTCGCGCAGCAGGCGCCGCATTTCGCCGATGGTCCAGGCATCCGGCGCCAGGGTCGGGATGAGCACCAGGTTGGCGCGCAGCTCGGACGGATGCTTGTTGATCAAGAAGCCGCCGTCCTCCTGCGCGATCCGGTCGGCGACCGGCACGATGTACAGGCCGTGTTCGTCGGCGCGCATCGGCAGCGATTCACCGCCGCCCTCCAGCCACAGCGCCAGGTCGTCGGTGCGGATGCCGGCCCGGATGGGCCGCAGCTGCACCGCCAGCGCGGCGCGCCCTAGCAGGCTTTTCTGGACCGCCTTGGCCATCGGATAAAACAGGGGGCGGTAGGGGAGCACGCGCATGCAAGCGGCGGCCTTGACTTCGACCATCGGCACGCCCTCGGGACCCCTCGACTGGGCGTGCGCGGGCAGGGCGCCCAGCACACTGGCGGCGAGGAGGGACGACACAGGCAGTTTCAGCAGCGGATGCATGCTGGCTCGTGGTGAAGTCGGCAAGACCCCATGCTTTCACGGCCGAGCGCATATTGCAATATTCGCACTCGATCGCGCTGCGCCGAGTCAAGGCCGTGTTGTATTCGCGCCGGGGCGTGCCGGACTCGGCAATAAAAAAGCCGCCAGTCGAAGCGGGCGGCTTTTTCGTAGAAACAAGATCGATTACTTGATCTTGGTTTCCTTGTAGATCACGTGCTTGCGTGCCTTCGGGTCGAATTTGGTGATTTCCATCTTCGCCGGCATGGTGCGCTTGTTCTTGGTGGTGGTGTAGAAGTGACCGGTACCTGCGGTCGATTCCAGCTTGATTTTGTCGCGGCCAGTTTTTGCCATGATAGCTCCCTAATTAAACTTTTTCGCCACGGGCACGCATGTCGGCCAGCACGGCGTCGATGCCGAGCTTGTCGATCACGCGCAGACCGGCGTTGGACAGACGCAGGGAGACCCAGCGGTTTTCCGATTCCACGTAGATGCGACGGTTCTGCAGGTTCGGCAGGAAACGACGCTTGGTTTTGTTGTTAGCGTGGGAGACGTTGTTGCCAACCATCACTCCCTTGCCGGTAACTTGGCAGACACGTGCCATAGTGCACTCCTTAAGAATATCCAGATTTGGAAAAACAAGAGTATAGCGTGAAAACTGAAAGCAAATCAATCACTTGCGAAAAACAATTGTGTCTTATGCCAATTCATGGATTTCACAATTGCTGATGAGTTCGCTAGAGCCTTGTTTTGGCACCGGTTTACGGGGCTTGCCTGCCATGCGGATTTACAACTGCCCGTGCTCGGCAAAGGAATGCACCTGGCTGCCGGCCACCACGAAGTGGTCGAGCACGCGGATGTCGACCAGCGCCAGCGCCTGCACCAGGCTGGCCGTCAGGCGCAGGTCGGCCTCGCTCGGCTCCGGCACCCCGGACGGGTGGTTGTGCGCCAGGATCACGGCTGCGGCATTGCGGCGCAGCGCCGCCTTCACCACCTCGCGCGGGTACACGCTGGTATGGGTCAGTGTGCAACATCTTCGGAACTAAACTGAGACATATTGAAAGCCGCGTTACGTCCTCCGTCCACCAGCGCACGTTACGCGCGCCGTTCAGACCTAGCGGGCGCTGAACTCTACCTAAGAACGCATACCGCCTTACGCGTCCAAGAGGTCGAGATGCCGCAACAATGAGCGTCGCATTTTGACCGGGTGTTGCCATGGTTAGACGTGTCACTAATAACGCCCCGGCTCTCAGGATTCGGACGATGTTCCGTCGGGAGATGCAACTGCCAAGCGCTGGAATCGTACAGATTGGTGTGTCACACCGCCACGGCTGTGCTCGCCTACAACTGGGCCATTGCTTATGTATTCGCGTGCGAACGACTGAAGAACACAATATTTGCTTGTCGCTCGTCTCAGCAGGCATCTCGTAACGTACAATTAATAAAATTTACCAAAAGTAACTAAGCAACCTTGTCGACTCTTAAGTGAATATGAATATGCCAAACGAATATCAGACTGACGAAGCGAAACCAAAACAACAGCCAGCTGTCGAGCCACAGCCGGCAGTTCAGCCGACAGTGGAGGGAGCTCAATTAAAACAACAGGCTATCCCGACGGCTTCAGCATTACCCCAAGCCGTTGCCGCAGTCCCGGCACAACAGCCTGCTGTAAGCCCCGCTACGGCGACGGACCAAGCTGATAACGCAGCTCCATTGCGAACTCTCACTATAGAATTGTTGGTTGCCCTTTTAAACGACAGAAGCGGTACGGTCAACATTGTGTCTGACCTAAAAGGTCTGCGCCGGGAACTGCGCCCCTTTAACTCATGGAAAGACATTAATGTCATAGATAAAGATGTCCAAGTAGAAGAAAGATGTATCGATTCGTTAGAGGAAATTGCTCGGACAATACCAGGAGCGCGGAGCAGGATTCAAGTATTGTCTCTAGCTGCCAAAAACCGTGCAGAAGCATTAAGTGAGAAATCAGATTTTTACCCGGCGTCGATACCGCTGTTGGTAACGTTTTTCGTCGTCTTTCTTGGTGGTTTTATGGACGGAGGCGGATTCAAATTGCTCCTCTCTACAATAGCGCTAGTGCTCGTTTCTCTCTTCTTAAATGTGAGAATAGATACTAGACGGCAGGTTGCGGATTTGAAAGTTATCGCGAATATATTGGATGTTGTCGAAAAGCGACTTTCCAATGCTGGTGGTGCGCCGTCGGCAACTGATAAGAAGTAGACCTTGGAACACCGCAATAGTTGAGCTAACATCAGAAAAATGACTAAGAAAATCTTGACCGTCGGCCTTGAGCTAGCTAACGAGGACGCTGTAAGAGTAGACTTTGACTCTAAAGTCTCATTGCTCGACTGGGACATTGTTCTTTTTAAGCCAGATATCTCTGACGAAATTTATGATGCGGAAGACTTTCAAGGTAAGCCCAGTTTGGGTGAGTCAGCGTCATTTAAACTTAAGGAAAACTGCGAACACTGGCGCCGCGAAATTAAACAGGCTGTAGAGTCCGGGAAAAACGTCTTTGTCTTTCTTACCTCACTCTATGAGGTTTATGTAGATACAGGTCAACGCACTCACTCCGGCACTGGCCGGAACCGTAACACGACTCGAATTGTTGACCTTTATAGCAACTACGCTACGATTCCGGCACAACTGAATCCCGTGAATGCAAACGGAAAAGCGATGAAGTTAATCAATCTCGGGGCGGAGGTGCTTGCTCCTTATTGGGATGCTTTCGCTGAAGTTTCAAGTTATTGTGTGCTCATTAACTCGGAGCTTCCCGGAATATGTTTAACTACAAAGAATGGGGATAAGCCGGTTGGTGCCATTGCTCGAAGTAAACGTTCAAATGGTGCGCTGATACTACTGCCGGACATTGAGTTCTATGCCGATGGGTTCCTTAAAGACGATGAAAAAGGTGAGATGCAATGGACACTAGAGGCTGAGCGGTTTGCTATTCGATTTCTCAGTTCCGTTATAAACTTAGATAAAGCCCTTAAAAGCAGTACAGAGGTTACTCCTGAACCGCTCTGGGCATCGAACTCAAACTATCTCCTTGAGTTGGAACGTGCTCTGAAATTAGAATTGCTCGAGGCAGAGAGCCGGGTAGAAGAAGCTCAGCGAGCGAAGGAGGCTCTTCAAGAAAGGGTTAGTGCAGCAGGAACCGCTAGAGCCCTTCTTTATGAGAAGGGTAAGCCCCTCGAAGTTGCAATCGTAAACGGGCTTGAAACCTTAGGTTTTGTGGCTGCTCCTTTCAGGCAAGGTAGTTCCGAATTTGATGTCGTTTTTGAATGCGGAGAGGGTCGTCTATTGGGTGAAGCCGAAGGAAAGGATAACAAGGCAGTAAATGTCGACAAGCTTAGGCAGCTCTCGATGAATATCCATGAAGACTTGCAGAGGGAAGAAGTGTTGGCGCCGGCTAAAGGCGTGCTGTTCGGTAATGGATTCCGCTTAACCTCTCCAGTAGAACGAAAAGTTGAGTTCACTGAAAAGTGCATTACTGCGGCTATCTCTCAAGCGACAGCCTTGGTTCCTACATCAAGTTTATTCAATGCAGTTCAGTATTTATCTTCCCACGATAACGAGAACTATGCGAAGGAGTGCCGTTCAGCTATGTTGACAGGCGTTGGACTAGTTTTATTGCCAGCTCCCCCAATTGGTAAGGAGGGAGAACCATTAGACGACCTAAGTCCTAATCAAATTAATCGCGTTTAAAATTGCTAATGCATGCCGCTACTAAGCTAACAAAGCGTCTAAAGCAAATAGGGACATGACCAAAATAAATCAATGGGAAGAAATTAAGGAGCGCTTCAAGGATGGACTGCTGCTGGGTAACGGTGCCAGCATGGCAATTCACCGCGGTTTCGGATACGCAGGACTGTTTGAGGCAGCGCAGGAGCACCAGTTTATTACTCCTGAGGTCGCTAGCGTATTTGATGCGTTCGGTGTGAACGACTTTGAGTTGGTTCTGCGTCGTTTATGGCAAGCGAAAGTTGTGAACCAAACCTTAGGGATTGCTGCCGGACGGGTAGAGGAGGCCTACGCCCAAGTCCGAACAGCCCTTATTGAAACAGTCAGGCATGTGCACATAAATCACGACGATGCAGTGGTCCACCTAAAGCCTATCTATACTTTCATGCAAGGCTTCAAGACTGTGGTCTCACTTAACTATGACCTCATTGTCTACTGGGCTGCGATGTACAGTCGGGACAGCATTGGCAGCTGGTTTAAGGATTGTTTCGTTGGGGGCACTTTCGCTGATAACTGGGAACCTATGCGCGAGCCGTATGGGGCGGCCGCGGGTGCTACCTTGTTCTTCTATCCCCATGGAAATCTCGCACTTGCACGTGCCTTAGACGACGAAGAGGGTAAACTTACGGCTCGCGGCCAGGACCTGCTGACTCGCATCTTGAAGGTCTGGGAGTCCGGGCAGGCAGTCCCACTGTTCGTTTGTGAGGGCACGTCAGAGTACAAAGTTAAGTCGATAAGGAGCTCATCCTACCTACAACGTGTCAATCGGGAAGTCCTACCAAACATTGGCAGCTCGCTTGTCATTTACGGATGGGGGCTTGCGGAGCAAGAACAGCACATTCTTGCTGCACTCAGCAAGTCAAATTGTAAAAGGGTGGCGGTGTCCGTCTATGCCAATAACGAAGAGTACATGCGTCGTGCGGAACAAACGCTTCGTGACATTGGTATTGAAGAGGTAGTGTTCTTCGATTCCACGAGCCCAGGATGCTGGAACAATCTCACGCCTTAGAATCTTGCTAGCCAAAGAGGCGCTCTGTAGCTGACGATTATCTGCATTGCTGCGGCATCTTGCACGCTTGCTCGGCGGGCTTATCTGCCGCGGCGTCAGGAGGACAGGAGCGGTGCGTGTAAGCGGAAAGACGCGTCAGATGGCTATGTTCATCGGGCGCAGGGCGGCCGTTCAGGCTTTATCGCACACGGTGACCGGTCTATCTCTAACGTTACATCAACAGCATAACGGTAGAGCTCCCACAGTTGAGGTAGAATTGACTTGTGGTAGCACCCTCAGGCATCTCTGCAGGTTGCGCTGCACGTGACCAAGCGGCCTGATGGCGCAACGGCGAGCAATCGCGTGAGCGTCAGCGGCGGTATCAGCGGCAGGGGGGACTCGCAAGAGGCGCTCTGCAAAGCCGGTGTCGTCGACGGGGCCTTGCGGCAACCGTCTTCTACTCCCGGAGTTATTGGGAAGGCGAATAGCAAGCGTGCAGAGCGGGCTGAAAGCAGGGGCGCGGGTGCGCCGCGAAAGTCGAATGTTCGCAAGCCGTCCTCGCCTTCGGTTATGCCTTCGGCGCGGCGTGTTATTGCCGCTCCGATTGCCCTGGTGTTAGCATTTTGCTTGCGCCTCAACATGGAGTGTGATAATATGATAGCTAGTGGGGATTCGGCCGCAGCGATGGTCGGTTCGGTGCACCCTCAGGCATCTCTGCAGGTTGCGCTGCACGTGACCAAGCGGCAAGATGGCGCAACGGCGAGCAATCGCGTGAGCGTCAGCGGCGGTATCAGCGGCAGGGTGGACTCGCAAGAGGCGCTCTGCAAAGCCGGTGTCGTCGACGGGGCCTTAGACCGCTGGCCCGGGAGAATCAATGCCAGCGGGTTTCCTAAATGAGCCGCAATTCGTATTCCGCAGTCCTCACCTACAAGTCGTTCGACAGGTCCTGGCGAGACCTATTCAATAATACCAAACCCCTATCGAGAAACACTGTAGGGGTTGATGGTGTCAGCATCAATGACTTTGCCACCAATTACAAAGACAATATTGGCAAGTTGCACCGAGCAGTTTCTGAAAAGCGATTCAGCTTCAGTCAATTAAAGCCTGTGCTTATCCTTAAGCCTTCTGGAAAATATAGGCTTATCTGTGTCCCTACAGTTATAGACCGTCTTGTCCAGCGCACGCTACTTGGCTTTTTAGCCGATAAGTATCATGCTCAGTTAGCAAATTCCATAAGTTTCGGTTTTGTGAAGGGGCGCTCCGTTAAGCAAGCGGCCGAGTTAGCTTGCGCTTACAGAAAGAAGCAAGCGTGGGTATTCAAAACTGACATTACGTCATTTTTTGATTCAGTAGACCGAGAAATTCTTAGTTCCGCGATAAAGAAACGTATCAAAGAGCGTAGTCTCCATCCCTTGCTGCTATCCGCACTTGAGTGTGAAGTCGAAAGCAGTAATAGGGCGAACGTGCGCCGTGTGGCGCAATTGGGGATACGGAGAGGAATCGGTGTCCGGCAGGGCATGCCTCTTTCCCCTTTCTTCTCTAATCTGCTTTTACAGTCGTTTGACCAAGCAGTAGAGAAAAAGGGTTTAAGGGCGGTTCGATATGCTGATGACCTAATATTTTTTTGTGATTCGAGAGCTGACTGTTTAAGCGTCGCCGACTTTTGCAAGGCCGAATTCGAGAAAATCGGCTTGACGATTCCCGCCGTAGATGACGAAAAGACTAAGTCCGTGATTTACGAGCCCTTGCAAGCTGCCGAATTTCTCGGTCTTGAGTTGGCACCCGCGCAGAAAGCGTATGAGCTACGTCTTTCTGAAAAACAGATTCAGCGCCTACGGGAAGAAATGCTGAACTACGGTTCTGTAAAAGAGTTGCTGAGCAGAGGAATTACACTTGCAACACTTGGCGGTAAGTTAAGTGCAAAGAAAAATGGATACTTGGCAGCATATGATGTGTGCAGAAACATAGAGCACGTCCATAATGAACTAAAAGATATAGAGCGGAAGTGTCTGTTAAGGATTTATCAAAAAGATTTGAATATTGACATACCTTCTTTGAAAGCCGAGGCTCATACTTTCCTTGGTCTATAAGCTGTTTAAACAGCTAAGCAGAGCACGGCAAACTGAGGTATTGATTAAAGCGTTAAAGATTGACGCTTAGCTGGGTCAGCGTGCCGCGAAACATCTCTTCGTAGTTAATCAGGCGGTTCTTGACGTCCAGGAAGAGCACGACGAAGGATTCGTGCGCCTGCAGCGCGAACTGGTGGCGCAGCCAGGCGCGCACCGCGTCCGGCGAACACATGCCTTGGCGTTCGAATTCCTCGGCCACGGCGCGCCGCGTCAGTTCGATTGCCGCCTGCAACTGGGCATACTTGGCCGGACCGAGCCCGTGCAGGGCGCCGAACTCGCTAGAGCTGGCATGCAGCAGCCGGTGCAGCGAGCCGAAGTGGTCCAGCATGTCGCGCGCCAGTGCCACCGCACTTTTTCCCGCGACACCCACGCGCAGGAAGATCGCCAGCAGTTCGGTGTCCGACAGCACCTGCGGGCCGCCGCGCAGCAGCCGTTCACGCGGGCGTTGCTCTTCCGGCCATTCGGTGATTCTCATTGTCTGATCCTTGCGATAAAAAGGGACGTGCCGGGGCAGGGAGGCCGGGCGTGGCTTACAATAGCGGTTTGCCTGCAACAGGCCTGCCTGTCACCACAAAGAACATGTCCAACGCTCCAGTCGTCAACGAATCGTCCTACCTGACCCTGCATTATCGGCTGGCCACCGCCGACGGTACTGATCTCATCACTACCTTCAATGGCACGCCGGCTACCTTGATGCTGGGCCAGGGCCAGCTTGCACCCTTCCTCGAGTCGCGCCTGATCGGCCTGCCGGAAGGCGCGCACCAGACCTTCCAGCTGAGCGCGCTTGACGCCTTCGGCGAGCGCAACCCGGACCTGATCCAGCCGGTGTCGAAGGCAACGCTGGAAGAGAACTCGGTGCCGGACGCCGACTACAAGGTGGGCGAGCTGATCGAATTCAATGCACCCAAGGGCGGCCGCTTCGCCGGCGTGCTGCTGGAGATGCGCGAGACCACCGCACTGTTCGATTTCAACCACCCGCTGGCCGGCCAGGCCCTGCAATTCGAAGTGAAACTGATTTCGGTTCTGTAAACAGGAAACCTTCATGGAAAACGAGATTCTGCTTGCCCAGCCGCGCGGCTTCTGCGCCGGCGTGGACCGCGCCATCGAGATCGTCGAGCGCGCCCTGAACCAGTTCGGCGCCCCGATCTACGTGCGCCACGAGATCGTGCACAACGCCTACGTGGTCGAAGACCTGCGCAACAAGGGTGCGATCTTCATCGAAGAACTCGAGGACGTCCCGGCGGGCAATACCCTGGTGTTCTCGGCCCACGGCGTCTCGAAAGCCGTGCGCCTTGAGGCCGAAGCGCGCGGCCTCACCATCTTCGATGCCACCTGCCCGCTGGTCACCAAGGTCCACGTGGAAGTGGCCAAGATGCGCAAGCAGGGCTGCGAGATCGTCATGATCGGCCACGACGGCCATCCGGAAGTCGAAGGCACCATGGGCCAGGCCGAGGAAGGCATGCACCTGGTCGAGACCGTCGACGACGTGGCGACACTGCAGGTCAACAATCCCGACCAGCTGGCCTACGTGTCGCAGACCACGCTGTCGGTGGACGACACCGCCGAGATCATCGCCGCGCTTAAGGCACGCTTCCCGAACATCATCGAACCGAAGAAGGGCGACATCTGCTACGCCACCACCAACCGCCAGGAAGCCGTCAAGTTCATGGCGCCGCAGGTGGAAGTCGTGGTCGTGGTCGGCAGCCCGAACAGCTCCAACTCGAACCGCCTGCGCGAGGTGGCGGAGAAGATGGGCACGCCGGCCTATATGGTCGACCGGGCTGATGCGATTGATCCGCAATGGATCGCCGGCAAGAAGCGCATCGGCGTGACCGCCGGCGCCTCGGCCCCGGAAGTGCTGGTGCAGGCCGTGATCGACCGCCTCAAGGACCTGGGCGCGGCCAGCGTGCGTGCGCTCGAAGGCGTCGAGGAGAACGTGGTGTTCCCGCTGCCGAAGGGGCTGGATGGGGCCAAGGCGGCCTGAGTCGGCGCGTCTTTACGGCGGAGCAAATTTGCTGGAGTGAGCTGATTTCCAGTGTAAGTTTTCCATTTGCCAAGTTATGATGACGGCCATCGGAACATGAACGCCAGGCCAAGGACGGCACTGCGGGGATACCCGGCAGTGCCGTTTTCATTTGACCGCAACGAAAGCGAACGCTCACGATGGAAACATTCATCCAACAACTCCTCAACGGCTTGGTGATGGGCAGCATGTATGCCCTGGTCGCCCTCGGCTACACCATGGTCTACGGGGTGCTCAACCTGATCAACTTCGCGCACGGCGACGTCTTGATGATCGGCGCGATGGTCGGCCTCACCATCCTCAAGCTGCTGGACGCCCATGCCCCCGGCCTGTCCGGCTGGCTGCAGCTGGCCATCGCCATCCTCGGCGCGATTCCGGTGGCCATCCTGGTCAACATCTTGATCGAGCGCGTCGCCTACCGCCGCCTGCGCAACGCGCCGCGCCTGGCGCCGCTGATCACCGCGATCGGCGTGTCGATCCTGCTGCAGACCTTCGCCATGATGATCTGGGGCCGCAGCCCGCTGCCATTCCCGCAGCTGCTCTCGCCCGAGCCGGTGGAGATCATGGGCGCGCTCATTTCGCCTACCCAGATCCTGCTGCTGGTGCTGGCCGCCGTGGCAATGGTCGCCCTGGTGCTGCTGGTCGAGCGCACCCGCATGGGCCGGGCGATGCGCGCCGTGGCCGAGAACCCGCGCGTGGCCGGCCTGATGGGCGTGGACGCGAACCGCGTGATCGTCGCCACCTTCGCCATCGGCGCCGCGCTGGCGGCGGTGGCCGGGGTGATGTGGGGCGCCAACTACGCCTCGGTCACCTTCACCATGGGCATGCTGCCGGGCCTGAAGGCCTTCTGCGCCGCCGTGCTGGGCGGGATCGGCAACATCTACGGCGCCATGATCGGCGGCATCCTGCTGGGCATCATCGAAGCGCTCGGCGCCGGCTACATCGGCGACCTGACCGGCGGCTTCCTGGGCAGCCACTACCAGGACATCTTCGCCTTCGTCGTGCTGATCCTCGTGCTGACCCTGCGCCCGTCCGGCATCATGGGCGAGCGCGTGGCCGACCGCGCGTAACGGGGAGGGACACACCATGGCATTCCTGACTTTCGACGTCCGGCACAAGCCGCGCCAGGCCTACGCCAGCATGGCGGCCGTGCTGGCCCTGATGCTGGTCTTCCCCTTTGTCGCTTCCCAGTTCGGCAACTCCTGGGTGCGTATCATCGACATCGCGCTGCTCTACATCATGCTGGCGCTGGGCCTGAACATCGTGGTCGGCTTCGCCGGCCTGCTCGACCTGGGCTACATCGCCTTCTTCGCGGTAGGCGCCTACCTGGTGGGCCTGTTCTCCTCGCCGCAGTTCGCGGCGCTGCTGGAGTCCGTCATCTACTACTCGCCGGCGCTGGGCGAAGCCCTGGTCAGCTTCTTCGGCCCCGAGATCCAGCAGAACGGCATCCACCTGTCGGTATGGGCGATCGTGCCGCTGGCGGCGATCGTGGCGGGCCTGTGCGGCGCGCTGCTGGGCGCCCCGACGCTGAAGCTGCGTGGCGACTACCTCGCCATCGTCACGCTCGGCTTCGGCGAGATCATCCGCATCTTCATGAACAACCTGAACGACCCGATCAACTTCACCAACGGGCCGCAGGGCATCAACATGATCGACCCGATCCGCGTGTTCGGCGTGTCGCTGGCGGGGGAGGCGGGCTCGCAGGCCACGGTGCACATTGGTGGCTTCTCGATGCCCTCGGTGAACGCCTACTACTTCCTTTTCCTGTTCCTCACCATCGCCACCATCTTCATTACCTCGCGCCTGCAGCATTCGCGCCTGGGACGCGCCTGGGTGGCGATCCGCGAGGACGAGATCGCGGCCAAGGCCATGGGCATCAACACCCGCAACGTCAAGCTGCTCGCCTTCGCCATGGGCGCCAGTTTCGGGGGCGTGGCCGGCGCCATGTTCGGCGCCTTCCAGGGCTTCGTGTCGCCGGAGTCGTTCTCGCTGACCGAGTCGATCGCCGTGCTGGCGATGGTGGTGCTGGGCGGGATCGGCCATATCCCCGGCGTGGTGCTGGGCGGCGTGCTGCTGGCGGCGCTGCCGGAGGTGCTGCGCCACGTGGTGGAGCCGGCGCAGCAGGCGCTGTTCGGCACCGTCGTGATCGAGGCCGAGGTGCTGCGCCAGCTGCTGTATGGCCTGGCCCTGGTGCTGATCATGCTGGTGCGCCCGGCCGGACTGTGGCCCTCGCCGAACCGGGAGGAGCGTCCCAAAGTCGCCCTGGCGCGCGAGGAAGAAGAGGGAGCCCAGGCATGAGCGCGCAGATCATCCTGAGCATCGCCGGCGTCAACAAGCGCTTCGGCGGCCTGCAGGCGCTGACCGACGTCGGCATCCGCATCGAGCGCGGCCAGATCTATGGCCTGATCGGCCCGAACGGCGCCGGCAAGACCACCTTCTTCAACGTGATCACCGGGCTGTACCAGCCGGACAGCGGCACGTTCGAGCTGGCCGGCAAGCCGTATTCGCCGTCGGCCCCGCATGAAGTGGCGAAGGCCGGCATCGCGCGCACCTTCCAGAACATCCGCCTGTTCGGCGAGATGAGCGCGCTGGAGAACGTGATGGTGGGCCGCCACGTGCGCACCCGCCAGGGCGTATTCGGCGCGATCTTCCGCCACAAGGCGGCGCGCGAGGAAGAGGCGGCGATCCGCCGGCGCGCGCAGGAACTGCTGGATTTCGTGGGCATCGGCCAGTATGCGAACCGCACGGCCAAGTACCTGTCCTATGGCGACCAGCGCCGCCTGGAGATCGCGCGCGCGCTCGCCACCGACCCGCAACTGCTGGCGCTGGACGAGCCGGCGGCCGGCATGAACGCCACCGAAAAGCTGGCCCTGCGCGAGCTCTTGGTGAAGATCAAGAACGAAGGCAAGACCGTGCTGCTGATCGAGCACGACGTCAAGCTGATGATGGGCCTGTGCGACCGCATCACCGTACTCGAGTACGGCAAGCAGATCGCGGAAGGGATCCCGAGCGAGATCCAGAAGAACGAAGCCGTGATCAAGGCCTATCTCGGCGGAGCACACGAATGAGCGACAACATCTTGAGAATCAAGGGCCTGAAGGTCGCCTACGGCGGCATCAAGGCGGTGAAGGGCCTGGACCTGGAGGTGAACAAGGGCGAGCTGGTGACCCTGATCGGCGCCAACGGCGCCGGCAAGACCACCACCCTGAAGGCCATCACCGGCACGCTCCCGCCGTGCAAGGTGGAAGGCGAGATCAGCTATCTCGGCCAGCCGCTGCGCGGCACCCAGTCCTTCCGCATGGTCCAGCAGAAGCTGGCCATGGTGCCGGAAGGGCGTGGCGTGTTCACCCGCATGAGCATCCACGAGAACCTCATGATGGGCGCCTACACGCGCAACGACAAGGCGGGGATCGCGGCGGACATCGAGAAATGGTATGCGGTGTTCCCGCGCCTGAAGGAGCGCGCCAGCCAACTGGCCGGAACGCTCTCGGGCGGCGAGCAGCAGATGCTGGCGATGGCGCGCGCGCTGATGTGCCATCCGACCTTGCTGCTGCTGGACGAGCCCTCGATGGGCCTGTCGCCGATCATGGTGGAGAAGATCTTCGAAGTGATCCGTGACGTCTCGAACCAGGGCATCACGATCCTGCTGGTGGAGCAGAACGCCAAGCTGGCGCTGCAGGCCGCGCACCGCGCTTATGTGATGGAGTCGGGCACCATGACCATGACCGGGAATGCGGCGGACATGCTGAACGATCCGCGGGTGCAGGCGGCGTATCTGGGGGAGTAGCCTTGCGGTAGGCCGACACTCGTTTCCCCGTTGGCTCCAGCACGTCATCCCGGCGCAGGCCGGGATCCAAGTTTGCAGGCAGTCCAGCTGCGTACGAAGTAAGTGGGACGCGACGGAATTGGATTCCGGCCTTCGCCGGAATGACGGTTTTTAGGCTAGCGGCTGAAAGCGGAGCGGCGACTAAGCAGCCTGAAAAACAAAAAGCCGGAACGCCACCGTTCCGGCTTCTTCATTTGACCAGTCGCAGCTTAGGCGGCAGCGGTCTGGGTCGCGGCGGCAGCAGTAGCGGTAGCCTTGCGAGCAGTCGCCGAAAACTGGCTCACCGCTGCGTTGACGTTGTTTTCGATCGCTTCGGCAGCCTGCTTGCTGGTCTTGCTGAACTGCTCGTAGCCGGCGTTGGCGTTGCTGATCACGGTCTTGACGGCGGCAACGAAGGTTTCCGAACCGGCCGGGGCGTTCTTGCTCACTTCGTCGACCAGGGCGATGACCTTGCGGTTGGTTTCGACGATCTGGCTTTCGGCGGCTTTCGAGAACTCGGCGCCGGTGCCGGTGGCGATGGCGGCCAGCTGGCGGTTGTACGACAGGGCTTTTTCAGCGGCCGGCTGGGCCTGCGACGTGGTGACCGAGAAGAACTCCTGCGGATCCTTGGCGCTCAGCAGCTGGCGGGTGACGTTCGACGACTCTTCCAGGGCGCTGCGGGCGGTGCTGATGTTCAGGTCGACCAGCTTCTCCATGCCTTCGAAGGTCTTGGCCGTCAGCGACGACAGCAGGGCGAACTGCGATTCCAGGTTGGCTTTGGTGGCGTTCGAGAACTGCTCAGGAATTGCAAACATGTGACTCTCCAAAATTCAATGCGTTTAAGGGGATGGAATGTTGCTTGGACTTGTGAGGCAGGTTTTTTCCGTCCGATGTCGACGAAACTCTTTTTTGTGCACCGCAACAGGGCGAATTTTCAACCATGTCGACGGGCGAGTCAAGCGAATTTGACGCGCTGCACCATCGTTTGTGCATAAATTTCTTGAATGCATTGATTGCAAGAAATTTCAAGGACTTAGGCTTGATCTAGCGCAAGAAATGCTGTGTCAAGGGAAGCATCGAAACCGTCTTCTCCGGCGTGCTAGACTGTTGGCTTGTGTTTTCGCCAAGCCATCCATTCAAGCTGCTGTGCAGCATCCCGCTGACCATCCAACCATGCCTTCCGGTACCCGAACAAGCACTGCCATCCCGACCGCTTCCTGGCTTTCGCCGGTGCCGCTGCTGTTCGTGTTCCTGTGGAGTACCGGCTTCATCGTCGCCAAGCTCGGCCTGCCGTATGCCCCGCCGCTGAGCTTCGTGATCCTGCGCTGCCTGGGCGTGCTGGCGGTGCTGCTGCCGGTCGTGTTCCTGCTGCGCGCTCCCTGGCCGCGCGGCCAGATCCTGCACGTCGCGGTCGCGGGAATGCTGCTGCAGGCCGGCTACCTCGGCGGTGTCTGGGCCGCGATCAAGATCGGCATGCCCGCCGGGCTGACTGCGTTGATCGTCGGCATGCAGCCGATCCTCACGGCAGCCGCGGCGCCCCTGATCGGCGAGCGGGTACGCCCGCGCCAGTGGCTCGGTTTCGCGCTCGGCCTGTCCGGCGTGGTGCTGGTGGTCTACAGCAAGCTGCACCTGGCCGGGCTCACCGCCAGCGGCATTGCCCTGTGCGTGTTCGCCCTGTTCTGCATCACGGCCGGCACCATGTACCAGAAGCGGTATTGCCCGGGCTTCGACCTGCGCACCGGTACCGTGATTCAGTTCGGCGCCACGGTGCTGGCCTTGCTGCCGCTGGCCATCGTGCTCGAAGGCCTGGACCTGCGCTTCTCCACCATCACCTGGAGCGCGGAGTTCATCTTCGCCTGGCTGTGGTCGATCTTCGCGCTGTCGATCGGCGCGATCTTTTTGCTGTTCACCCTGATCCGGCGCAGCCGCGCCACCGAAGTCAGCAGCCTGCTCTACCTGACCCCGCCCACCACCGCCATCATGGCCTGGCTGCTGTTCGGCGAGTCCTTCAGCCCGCTCGCCGTGGCCGGCATGCTGGTCGCCGTGCTGGGCGTCGCATTCGTCGTCAAGCAAGCCCATAACAAGGAGACCCCATGATCAACAGCCCCCAGCAGGAAGCCGTCGACGCCGCCATCACCTCGCGCCGCTCGATCCGCGCTTTTCTACCCAAGCCGGTCGAGCGTGCCGACATCGAGCGCATCCTCGAGGTGGCGGCGCGCGCGCCGTCCGGCACCAATACCCAGCCATGGAAGGTCTACGTGCTGACGGGGCAGGCGCGCGAGAAGCTGAGCGAGGCGATCCTGGCGGTGAACGCCGACCCGGAGCAGGCGCGCCGGCACACCGAGGAATACGCCTATTATCCGCGCGAGTGGATCTCGCCCTTCGTCGACCGCCGCCGCAAGGTGGGCTGGGACCTGTATTCCCTGCTGGGGCTCACGCGCGACAACAAGGCCGGCATGGCGGCCCAGCACGCGCGCAACTACCGCTTCTTCGACGCACCGGTCGGTCTCATCTTCACCATCGACCGCATCATGGAGCAGGGCTCCTGGCTGGATTACGGCATGTTCTTGCAGAGCATCATGGTCGCCGCGCGCGGCCGCGGCCTCGACACCTGTCCGCAGGCAGCCTTCACACAGTATCACCGCGTGATTGCGCAGCAGCTCGGGTTGCCGGAGAATGAAATGGTGGTGTGCGGCATGGCGCTCGGCTGGGCAGACCCCGGCAAGGTCGAGAATTCGCTCGTCACCGAGCGCGAACCGGTCGCGCATTTTGCCCGCTTCATGGAGTAAAGCGCAGGTCAATACGGGCGACGATGCAAGCGTAAATACTTGATTGGTAAGGCTTGTTGGTTTTCGGGTGTTGCCGCACGGAATGTATCTTTTCGCTTGCGATCAGGCGTCGTTCCGCTAAACTGCATCCGTACCTCATCAGTTTGCGCCAAAGGGTTCGAGATGTTCAAAGTTGCATTGGCTGCCATCGTATCGCTGCTGTTTGCACTCCAGCCCGTCAACGCGGCCGGCGCGGGCGCCGGTGCGGGTGCAGGCGCCGAATCCGCATCCAAGTCCAAGAAGGCCCAGCCCGCCAAAAAGAAGGCCGTCAAGAAAAAGCGCGCCACCGGCCGCAAGGCCGCGCCCGCAAAGCGCAAGGACCTGGCCCAGTCCATCGCCGACGACAATCGCCAGCGCATGGTGCGCCGCGTAGAAATGGTGCGCGGCAAGCGCAAGGTCACCTATCATGTGGTGCGCCGCGCCGGCGCCGCCGCCGGCGCGGCGGCCGTGGTCGATCCGCGCACCTTCGGCGATGCCGCCGGCCTGCGCGGCACCCCGGATTCATTGTCCCTGCGTTCGAACGTCGCCTTCGTGCTCGACCAGAACAGCTCCGAAGTCCTGTTCGAAAAGAACGCCAATGTCGCCCTGCCGATCGCCTCGATCACCAAGCTCATGACCGGCCTGGTCGTGGTGCAGGCCGGACAGGACCTCGACGAGGTGCTGCGCATTGCCGACGCCGACGTCGACCGCCACAAGTATTCCAGCTCGCGCCTGCCGGTGGGCACGCGCATGACGCGCCGCGAGATGCTGCACATTTCCCTGATGAGTTCGGAAAACCGCGCCGCTTCCGCACTCGGGCGCCACTACCCGGGCGGCATCAACGCCTTCGTGGCCGCCATGAACGCCAAGGCGCGCGAACTGGGCATGAAGGATACGCGCTTCGTCGATTCGAGCGGCTTGTCGAGCCGCAACGTCTCCAGCGCGCGCGACCTGGCGCGCCTGGTCGCCACCGCCCATGGCGAATCGCTGCTGCGCGAATTTTCCACCACGCCGAATTCGGTCGTGAAGGCGAGCGGCCGGCCGATGCGCTATGCAAACACCAACTACCTGGTGGCGCTGCCTGACTGGAACATCGGCCTGCAGAAGACCGGCTTCATCAACGAAGCGGGGCGCTGCCTGGTGATGCAGGCGGCCATCCACGGCCGCAACGTGATCATGGTGTTCCTGGATTCGAAGGGAAAGATGTCGCGCACCGCCGACGCGGGCCGCGTGCGCCGCTTCCTCGAGGCGCTGGCGCCCGGCAAGCTCGAGGAGCTGGCGCCGGGTACGCTGAGCAATGCCAGCGATGTGCCGGTGATGAGCGCCGCCACAAGCGCGGCGCCGGCACTGCACTGATCAGATCGCCGGGGTAGGGCGGTAGCCCAAGGTTGCCGAGATGCTGGACGCGGTCTGCACCAGGTCTTCCAGCCATTCTTCCTGCAGGCGGTCGGCCGGGGCCGAGATCGACAGGCCGGCCACCAGCTTGCCGCTGTCGTCGTGGATGCCGGCGGCCATGCAGCGCACCCCCAGTTCCAGTTCCTCGTTGTCGCGCGCATAGCCGCGCGCGCGCACCAGGCTCAGCTCGCGTTCGAAGCGGGCCAGGTCGGTGATCGAATTCTTGTTGTGGCCCGCGAGACCGGTGCGGGTGGCATAGGCGCGGATGGTCTTGGCATCGTCGATCGACAGGAACAGCTTGCCGGTCGAGGTCAGGTGCAGCGGCGCCCGGCCGCCGATCGCGCGCACCACCTGCATCCCGGAACGCTCGGAATAGGCACGGTCGATGTAGACGATCTCGTCGCCCTGGCGCACCGACAGGTTCACGGTCTGCTGGGTTTTCTTGTGCAGGGCGCGCATGAAGTCGAGCGCCGCTTCGCGCACCGACAGGCGGCTTTTCACCACATTGCCCAGTTCCAGCAGGCGCATGCCGAGGCGATAGGTGCCCGGCTCGACGCGGTCGACGAAGCGCGTTACCACCATGTCGTTCAGGATGCGGTGTGCGGTTGAGGGATGCAGGCCGGAGACTTTCGACAATTCCTTCAAGCTCACCGGGTCGGAATAATTGGCCAGCGCATCGAGCAGCGCCATCATGCGCTCGATCACCTGGATCGAGGTCTTGCCCGGTGCCGCGGCTGCCGACGTGTCCAACTGAGGGGTTTCCATTTTCATGATGTGGTTGGTGCAGTGCAGTATTGTGTCCCTTTATACCATGATGTGAAACGCCGATGCAAACCGATGGGGTGCAGTGTGCAAGCCAGAGCAAGGGCGGCATAATGACAGTCCTGCATTTAATTTCGAAAAACCAATGGAACACCCGATCAGCGAGTTCAAGACCAAGCGCGGCATCGCCCGCATCCTTGCCGCCTGCCGCAACACCCGGGACGGCCTGGCCTGGGCCTGGCGCAGCGAGGCCGCCTTCCGCCAGGAGATCGTGGTGATCGCCATCGCGAGCGTGGCGGCCCTGCTGCTGCCGGTGTCGGCTTTCCAGAAACTGGTCCTGATCGGCGTGCTGATCCTGGTGCTGATCGTGGAGATCATCAACTCGGCCATCGAGGCCGTGGTCGACCGCATTTCGCTCGAGCGCCATCCGCTGTCGAAAGTGGCGAAGGACATGGGCAGCGCCGCCGTCGCCCTGGCCTTGCTGCTGGCGACGGCCACCTGGGCGGTGGTGCTGTACAGCCGGTTTTTCTAAGGAAGAATGCGGAACAAGCAAATTACAAAGCTGTCGTTTGCCAAACCGCCAAGTGCTCTTAGACTATGCGTTGCAGAAGTAACCCCGTAGTCCAATCACATGGAGAAATGACGATGACCTTACGCCTCGGCCATACCGCCCCCGATTTCGAGCAGGATTCCAGCATCGGCAAGATCCGCTTCCACGAGTGGGCGGGCGATTCCTGGGTGGTGTTGTTCTCGCATCCGGCCGACTTCACCCCGGTCTGCACCACCGAACTGGGCCTGACCGCCAAGCTGAAGCCAGAGTTCGACAAGCGCAACGTCAAGGCGATCGCGCTGTCGGTCGACCCGGCCGAGCAGCATCGTGCATGGATCAAGGACATCGAGGAAACCCAGCAGACCGTGGTCGGCTTCCCGATCATCGCCGACGCCGACAAATCGGTGTCCACCCTGTACGACATGATCCACCCGGAAGCCTCGGCCACCGCCACCGTGCGCTCGCTGTTCGTGATCGACCCGGCCAAGAAGGTGCGCCTGATCATCACCTACCCGATGAGCACCGGCCGCAACTTCGACGAAGTGCTGCGCGTGATCGACGCCCTGCAGTTGACCGACGGCTACACCGTGGCCACCCCGGGCAACTGGAAGGACGGCGACGACGTCATCATTCCGCTGACCGTGCAGGATCCGGCCGTCATCGAGCAGAAGTATCCGAAAGGCTATACCTCGCCGCGTCCTTACCTGCGCCTGACTCCGCAGCCGAACAAGTAAGGCTTCTGTATCGGGTCTCTGTGCCCGATGCATCAATGCATACCCGTAGGGTGGGCGGGTCTTCCCGCCCACGCGGTGATCGTTATCGGCTCCGTCATCGTGCCGGATGAACTTGCTGCAAGCTATCACCGCGTGGGCGAGGGACTCGCCCACCCTACAACCCCAAGTCGAGTCCGCATAAGCAAATAAGAAACCTGTTGTTTGCCGAACTGCCGAGTCCCCTTACCCTGAGCATTAACTTAGGGGTAATGGCATGTCGACGACGTATATCATCGCGGGTTTTGCAGTAGGGCTGCTGGTCGGTATGACCGGCGTGGGCGGAGGTTCGCTCATGACGCCGCTGCTGACGCTGCTGTTCGGTGTCTCGCCCTCGGTTGCTGTCGGCACCGACCTCGCCTTTGCTTCCATCACCAAGGGTGTCGGCACCGTCACCCACCGTTTCAACCGCACCGTCCAGTGGCAGATCGTCGGCCGCCTGTGCCTGGGCGCCTTGCCGGCCGCGCTGGTGGCGACCCTGGCGCTGAAGCATTTCGGCGGGCTCGATGAAGAGATCGGGCAGCTCATCCGTTATTCCATCGCCGGCTCCGTGATGCTGACCGTGATCGCGCTGCTGTTCCGCGCGCGCATGCTGGCCTGGGTCAACGCCAAACCGGGGCGCCAGCTGCAGGGCAGGGCGCTGACCACCGCCACCGTCGTTTCCGGCGCGGTGCTGGGCGTGCTCGTCACCGTGTCCTCGATCGGCGCGGGCGCCATCGGCGCCACGCTGCTGGTCATGCTGTATCCGCGCCTGACACCGGCCGAAGTGGCCGGCACCGACATCGCCTATGCCGTGCCGCTGACCGCGATCGCCGCCGTCGGCCACTGGTGGCTGGGCTCGATCGACTGGATGCTGCTGCTGACCCTGCTCATCGGTTCGGTGCCGGGCATCACGCTGGGCGCCATGGCCGCGCGCAAGGTGCCGGAGCGCTTCCTGCGCGCCCTGCTGGCGACCACGCTGACCGGCGTGGCGGCGAAGCTGGTTTTCTGATCCGTAATAGCTGTTTCCGTCTATGCAAATGAGGAAAGTTTCGTTTGTAATATAAGGGCCGCATGAGATTATGGTGGCCCGTTAGAAGAATTTGTAATAAGGGCTTCCATGACCACGCTCGCATTGCCAGCGCGACGATCTCCCGGCCGGGTCATCCCCGGATTCGGCATCTCGCTTGGCTTCACGATTTTCTACCTCGCGCTGATCGTCCTGATCCCGCTGTCGGCGGTCTTCCTGAAGACCTTCACGATGAGCTGGGAGGCCTTCTGGAGCGCCGTCACCTCCGAGCGCGTGATGGCCTCGTACCGCCTCACCTTCGGCGCCTCGCTGCTGGCCGCCTTCATCAACGTCATCTTCGGCGGCATCGTCGCCTGGGTGCTGGTGCGCTACACCTTCCCGGGCAAGCGCATCATCGATGCCCTGGTCGACCTGCCGTTCGCGCTGCCCACCGCGGTGGCCGGCATCACGCTCACCGCCCTGTACTCGCACAATGGCCTCATCGGCGAACAGCTGGCCAAGTTCGGCATCAAGGTCGCCTTCACGCCGCTGGGCGTGCTGGTGGCGCTGACCTTCATCGGCCTGCCCTTCGTGGTGCGCACGGTGCAGCCGGTGCTGGAAGAGGCCGAGCGCGAACTGGAAGAAGCCGCCGCCAGCCTGGGCGCCTCGCCGCTGCAGACTTTCTGGCGCGTGGTGCTGCCGTCGATCGTGCCGGCGCTGCTGACCGGCTTCGCGCTGGCTTTTGCCCGCGCCACCGGCGAATACGGCTCGGTGATCTTCATCGCGGGCAACCTGCCGATGGTCTCCGAGATCACGCCGCTGTTCATCATCACCAAACTCGAGCAGTACGACTACGCGGGCGCCACGGCGATCGCGGTGGTCATGCTGATCATCTCCTTCATCCTGCTGCTGACGATTAACCTGCTGCAGGCATGGACCCGCAAACGGGCAGGCAAGAAATGAGCGCAGTGTTCGACAATCTCCATGCGGCGCAGGACAGCAAAAGCGCTGGCACCCCGGTGCGCCGCCGCAAGACCAACGTGCTGGAGCCGGACTGGGTGCGCTACCTCCTGATCGCGGTGGCGCTGGCTTTCCTGACCCTGTTCCTGTTCGTGCCGCTGGCCGCCGTGTTCACCGAAGCGCTCAAGCGCGGCTGGGACGTCTACCTCGAATCGATCCGCGACCCGGATGCGATCTCCGCCATCAAGCTCACGCTGATCGCGGCCGGCATCTCGGTGCCGCTGAACCTGGTGTTCGGCGTGGCCGCGGCCTGGGCCATCGCCAAGTTCGAGTTCCGCGGCAAGAGCGTCCTGCTGACGCTGATCGACCTGCCGTTCTCGGTGTCGCCGGTGATCGCGGGCCTGATCTACGTGCTGCTGTTCGGCGCCCAGGGCTGGTTCGGCGAGTGGCTGGCCGAGCACGACATCAAGATCCTGTTCGCGGTGCCGGGCATCGTGCTGGCGACGGTGTTCATCACCTTCCCGTTCGTGGCGCGCGAGCTGATCCCGCTGATGCAGCAGCAGGGCACGGAGGAGGAGGAAGCCGCGCTGGTGCTGGGCGCCTCGGGCTGGTCGACCTTCTGGCGCGTGACGCTGCCGAACATCAAATGGGGCCTGCTGTACGGCGTCATCCTGTGTAACGCCCGTGCCATGGGCGAGTTCGGCGCGGTGTCGGTGGTCTCGGGCCACATCCGCGGCGAGACCAACACCATGCCGCTGCAGGTCGAGATCCTCTACAACGAATACAACTTCACGGCCGCGTTCGCGATCGCATCGCTGCTGGCGCTGCTCGCGCTGGTCACCCTGGCGGTGAAGAGCTTTATCGAATGGCGCCTGCACCAGGTACGCAAAGCGGCCGCCGAAGAACGACAGAAGGAAGCCTGAACATGACGATCGAAGTCCAACACATCCGCAAGCAGTTCGGCCAGTTCACCGCGCTCGACGACGTCTCGCTGCAGTTCCCGGACGGCCAGCTGACCGCCTTGCTGGGCCCATCCGGCTGCGGCAAGACGACCCTGTTGCGCGTCATCGCCGGCCTCGAACATCCCGATTCGGGCGCCGTGCTGCTCGACGGCCAGGACGCCTCGCACCGCCACGTGCGCGAGCGCCAGGTCGGCTTCGTGTTCCAGCACTACGCGCTGTTCAAGCACATGACCGTGTTCGAGAACGTCGCCTTCGGTTTGCGCGTCAAGCCGCGCAAGGAGCGTCCGTCGGAACAGCAGATCCGCGACAAGGTGCGCCAGCTGCTCGAACTCGTGCAGCTCGACTGGATCGCCGACCGCTATCCGCCGCAGCTCTCGGGCGGCCAGCGCCAGCGTATCGCCCTGGCGCGTGCCCTGGCGGTGGAGCCGCGCGTGCTGCTGCTCGACGAACCCTTCGGCGCGCTGGACGCCAAGGTGCGCAAGGAACTGCGCCGCTGGCTGCGCCGCCTGCACGACGAGCTGCACGTCACCTCGATCTTCGTGACGCACGACCAGGAAGAAGCGCTGGAAGTGGCCGACCAGGTGGTCCTGATGAACAAGGGCCGCGTCGAACAGCTCGGTGCGCCAAGCGAGGTGTACAACAAGCCGGCTTCGCCCTTCGTCTACGGCTTCCTCGGCAACGTCAACCTGTTCCACGGCCGCGTGCACGAAGGCGTGCTGGCCAGTGGCGAAGCGCAGTTCCAGGCGCCCGAGCATGCGAGCGTCCGTAACGGCGAAGGCATCGGCTACGTGCGTCCGCACGAGCTCGACGTCGCGCGCTATACGCCCGGCGCCGACGGCGTGGTGGCCAAGCTGCGCCGCGCGCATGCGATCGGCCCGCTGGCCCAGCTCGACCTCGAGCGCGCCGACAACCAGCAGCTGATCGAGGCGGTGATCCCGAACGAGCTGTTCTCGAGCCAGGGCTTCAAGGAAGGGGATACCCTGGTGGTCAAGCCGCGCCGCATCGAAGTCTTCGTCGATGCAGGAGAGGGAATATGAACTTCCAGCAGCTGCGTTCCGTGCGCGAGGCCGCACGCCGCGACTTCAACCTGACCGAAGTCGCCAATGCGCTGTTCACCTCGCAGCCGGGCGTGTCGCGCCAGATCCGCGAACTCGAGGAAGAACTCGGCGTCGTGATCTTCGAGCGCAACGGCAAGCGCCTGACCGGGCTGACCCCGCCTGGCAAGGGCATCCTCAAGATCGTCGAGCGCCTGCTGGTCGAGGCCGAGAACCTGCAGCAGGCCAGCGCCGAGTTCGCGGCCCAGGACAGCGGCACGCTCACCGTCGCCGTGACCCACACCCAGGCGCGCTACGCGCTGCCGCAGGTGGTGCAGTCCTTCCGCAACGCCTTCCCGGGCGTGCGCATCGCCCTGCAGCAAAGCGCGCCGGAACACATCGCCGAATGGGTCCTGTCGGGAAAGGCCGACATCGGCATCGCGACCGAAGGCCTGTCGGCCTTCCCGGACCTGGTCTCCTTCCCGTGCTACCGCTGGAGCCACCTGATCGTGGCGCCGGAAGGACATCCGATCTTCAGCTCCAGCCAGCCGCTGCGGCTGGAGGACCTGGCCGAGTATCCCCTGATTACCTACGACGTCGGCTTCACGGGCCGCAGCCACATCGACGCCGCTTTCGTGGAAGCCGGGCTGGCGCCGGATATCGTGCTGACCGCGATGGACTCGGACGTCATCAAGCAGTACGTGTCGCTGGGGATGGGCGTCGGCATCGTGGCCTCGATGGCCTTCGACCATGGCCGCGACAAGGGGATGCGCGCGATCGAGGCCTCGCACCTGTTCGCGCCGAACGTGACGCGCCTCGCCGTGCGCAAGGGCTCGTATCTGCGGGCCTACGCGTATCACTTCATCGAGCGCTTTGCGCAGGGGTATACGCGCTCGGATATCGAGAAGGCCTTGCAGGCGGAGCTGTGAGCAGCCGCGCTCACTGCCCCACGTTCATGTAGCGCGCGTGGATCTCGTCGATCCCCTTGAGCACGTCCGCTGACAGCACCAGGTCGGCCGCGTCGATGTTCTCCTTCAGCTGCGCGATACTGGTGGCCCCGATGATGGTCGACCCCACGAACCAGCGCGAGTAGCACCACGCCAGCGCCATCTGCGCAGGCAGCATGCCGTTCGCGCGCGCCAGCGCCGCGTACTCGGCGGTCGCTGCCAGCACGCTCGGGCGCACATAACGCGGGCTCCAACCCTTCGGGAAGATCGTCAGGCGGCCATGCGCGTTCGGATCGTCGAGATACTTGCTTGTGAGCTGCCCGAAGGCCAGCGGGCTGTAGGCCAGCAGGCTCACGCCTTCGCGGTAGCAGGCCTCGTCCATCAGGCTGGTCTCGAAGTGGCGCGCGGTGAGGTTGTACAGGTTCTGCACCGTGGCGATGCGCGGCAAGCCGCGCTGCTCCGAGCGCTTGATGTACTGGCACACGCCCCAGGTGCTTTCGTTCGATACGCCGACGTGGCGGATCATCCCCGCCCGCACCATGTCGTCCAGCGCCTCGAGCGTCTCATGGATCGGCACTGCCGGCCGTTCGCCTTCCGGATCGAAGCTGTTGGCCCCGAAGATCGGCAGGTTCCGGCTCGGCCAGTGGATCTGGTACAGGTCGATGTAGTCGGTGTGCAGGCGGCGCAGGCTGTCCTCGACGGCAGCGCGGATGTTGGTTGCGTCGAGGTTGTGGTTGGCCCCGCGGATCCAGGGCATCATCTTGTTCGGCCCGGCGATCTTGGTCGCCAGCACCACGTCGGCACGCCGGCCCGTCTTCCTGAGCCAGCTGCCGATATAACGCTCGGTCGAGCCTTGCGTGTCGGGACGCGCCATCACCGGGTACATCTCGGCGGTATCGATGAAGTTGATGCCGCGTTCCAGTGCGTAGTCGAGCTGGCTGTGTGCATCGAGCTCGGTGTTCTGTTCGCCGAAGGTCATGGTGCCGAGGCAGACCTTCGACACCATCAGATCGGTTTGTCCCAGCTGCCTGCGTTCCATGCTATCTCCCCTTAGCGGCGCAGCGCGGCCGCGGCGTCGCGGATCAGTGCCGGGCCCGCGTAGATAAAACCGGTGTAGAGCTGCACCAGCTGCGCGCCGGCGGCGATCTTGGCGCGCGCATCCTCGCCGCGCATGATGCCGCCCACGCCGATGATCGGCAGCGCGTCGCCCAGCTCGGCTTTCAACAGGCGGATCACCGTGTTCGACAATTCGAACACCGGCGCGCCCGACAGGCCGCCTGCTTCCTCCCCATGCTGCATGCCCTGCACCGCAGTGCGGCTGAGCGTGGTGTTGGTGGCGATGACGCCGTCGATCTTGTGGCGCAGCAGAGCGCCGGCAATGTTGCGCACCTGATCGCCGTCGATGTCCGGCGCGATCTTCAGCGCCACCGGCACATAGCGCTTGTGCTGGTCGGCCAGGCGCAGCTGCTCTTCCTTGAGTTGGGAGAGCAGGGCGTCGAGCTCGGATTCGCCCTGGAGCTGGCGCAGGTTCTTGGTATTCGGCGAGGAGATGTTGACCGTCACGTAGCTGGCGTAAGGGTAGACCTTGCGCAAGCAATGCAGGTAATCGTCGGCGGCGCGCTCGATCGGCGTGTCGGCGTTCTTGCCGATGTTCAGGCCCAGCACGCCCTGCTTGTCCTGGTAGAAGGTTGATGCCTGCACGTTGGATACAAAAGCATCCACGCCGCCGTTGTTGAAGCCCATGCGGTTGATGATGCCCTGCGCCTGCGGCAGGCGGAAGATGCGCGGCTTCGGGTTGCCGCCCTGGGGGCGCGGCGTCACGGTGCCGATCTCGATCGAGCCGAAGCCGAGCGAGGCCAGGCCGTCGATGTAGGCCCCGTCCTTGTCGAGGCCGGCGGCCAGGCCGACCGGGTTCGGGAAGGTGATGCCCATGACCGTGCGCGGGTCCGGCGCCGGGCGGCCGGACAACTTGGTGAGGCCGAGCGCGGCGGCGCGGCGCAGCAGCGGCAGGGTCAGGTTGTGGGCTTGCTCGGCGTCGAGCGAGAACAGCAGCAGGCGGGCGAGGGAGTACAGAAGCTTGTCGGACATGGAGGACTCATCGTAAGTGACTCCCGCCATTTTACAGCGCCCGGAGGCGCGCAAGTCCCTCAGCGTTCCAGCACGCCCCATACGCCCTTGACGCGTGCTTCGAGCGGACGGAAGTTGATCTTGTAGGCCATCTTCGGACTTTGCTCGATCCAGTAGCCCAGGTAGACGTACTGGAGGCCGAGCTCGCGCGCCTGGTTGACCTGCCACATGACGTTGTAGGTGCCGAAGGACGCGCCCGGCACGTCCGGGTCGAAGAAGGTATACACCGACGACAGGCCATCGGACAGCACGTCGATGATGGACACCATGCGCAGCAGGCCGTCGGGCTCGCGGAACTCGACCAGGCGGGTATTCACCCGGCTCTGCAGCAGGAACTGGGCGTACTGGTCGCGGCTGTCCTGGTCCATGCCGCCGCCGACGTGGCGGGTGGTCTGGTAGCGCAGGTAGAGCGCGTAGTGCTCGTCCGAGAACGCCAGGTTGGCAACCATCGCGACCAGGTCGCCGTGGCGCTTCCATGCGCGGCGCTGGGTACGGTTGGGCGTGAAGTCCTCGCACTTCACGCGCACCGGGATGCAGGCCTGGCAGCCGTCGCAGTATGGGCGGTAGGTGAAGATGCCGCTGCGGCGGAATCCGTTGCGCACCAGTTCGGAATAGACGTCGGCATTGATCAGGTGCGAAGGCGTCGCGACTTGCGAACGGGCCTGGCGCGCATCGAGGTAACTGCAGGGGTAGGGCGCCGTCGTGTAGAACTGCAGCGTAGCGAAAGGCAGGTCATTTAGGTGCGTCATGCAAAAAGCTCTCGAGACGACGTGATGATCCTATTTTAACGAAATCAGGCCGGTGTCACTGTTAGCCAGTCAACGGTGCCGCCTTCAGGACCCTAAAGGTGGCACAATCTCCCAGCGGGTGATGGCTGGCTCGCGGATGGCCTGGCGCAAGTGCGCCAGGAAAGCGCTGCGCGGAATCGGCGCGGCCCCCAGCGAAGCCAGGTGCCCGGTCTCCTGCTGGCAGTCGATCATCGACACGCCCTGGCTGCGCAGGAAAGCCACCAGGTAGGCCAGGGCCACCTTGGACGCGTCCGACACCCGGGCGAACATCGATTCTCCGTAGAACATGCGGCCGATGCAGACGCCGTAGGCGCCGCCGACCAGCTCGCCCTCGTAGCGGACCTCGGACGAATGGGCATAGCCCATGGCATGCAGGCCGGTGTAGCCGTCGATGATGTCTTCCGAGATCCAGGTGCCGGGCCCGTCCTTGCGCGGGGCGGCGCAGGCACGCATCACGTCCTGGAAGGCCGTGTCGAAGCGCACGTCCCACGGGCCGCCCTCGAGCCGGCTGCGCTCGACGCGTCTCAGGGTTTTCTTCAGGCTGTCGCTGAGCTTGAAGCGCTCCGTGCGCAGCACCATGCGCGGGTCGGTGCTCCACCACAGGATGGGCTGGCCTTCCGAGAACCAGGGAAAGATGCCGTTCTGGTAGGCCAGTAGCAGGCGCTGCGGCGACAGGTCGGCGCCGGCCGCGAGCAGGCCGGGGGCGTCGATCGTCAGCGCCTCGGATACGTCGGGAAACGGCGATGTCGGCTCGAGCCAGGGGATCATGGCGGGCTCGTGGATCAGTCGGGTTCGCGGGGAGCCAGCATCGGGCGAACGATGTCCCGGCTATGAAAACCGTAGCTGCCGCCCTCGCGCACTTTGACGCGGTCGGCAAAGAAGAGTTCCAGCGTGCTGCGCACCGTTGGGAAAGCCAGCTCGTCCCAGGGGATCTCGTCCTGGGTGAACAGCTGCACTTCCAGGCTTTCCTCGCCCGGCGCGAAATCGAGATTGCGCAGGCGCGCCAGGTAGAACAGGTGGACCTGGTGCACATGGGCCACATTCAGCAGGGTGAACAGCTTGCCGAGTTCGACGTCGGCGCCGGCTTCCTCTTCGGTTTCGCGCACGGCCGCCTGCTCGGTGGTTTCCTCGTTTTCCATGAAGCCGGCCGGCAAGGTCCAGTAGCCGTAACGCGGTTCGATCGCGCGCTTGCACAGCAGGATCTGTAGCTTGCCGTCCTGTTCCCAGACGGGGATCGAGCCGATGACCAGCTTGGGATTCTGGTAGTGGATCGCGTGGCAGTTGGGGCAGACGTAGCGCGGCCGGTTGTCGCCTTCGGGGATTGCCAGGGCGACAGGATGGGCGCACTCGGAACAGAATTTCATAGGTCAGCGGCAGGTTGAGATTGTGCTTACTTTACACTGAATTGCCGACCCTGGGCCGCTGCCGGCGCGTGCAAAAGTGCTCACGGCCGAGCGCCGTCGTGCTGCAATCGCCTATCAGGGCAGGATTGCATTTGCCTAAAAGACCGTTTCGGCGTATAATTCATTTCATCAGACGCGGGGTGGAGCAGTCTGGCAGCTCGTCGGGCTCATAACCCGAAGGTCACAGGTTCAAATCCTGTCCCCGCAACCAGAATTCAGGGCCGTTGATTCGCAAGGATCAACGGCCTTTTGTTTTTCGCTCGTCATACGGGCTCATACAAGAGCCATGTCAAACCGGACGCAAGAGTCCGGAATGTTGTCGAGCCTGTCTTGTCCAACAGGCGAAACAGCCGGCGCCGGCACTCGGCGCGGGCCTGCGAACCAATGGGGCAGACCACATGATCAACGTAGACGACATCAACGACGCCTGGGGCTGGGTCGGCTTGACCGCTGTCGAGGTCCTTGGGTCCAATGCATTCGGCAACCTCATCATCCGCGACGACGAAGGACGCTACTGGCGCCTGCGTCCGCAAGACCTGTGCTGCGAGCCGGTCGCCGACAGCCGCGCCGCGCTCGACGCGCTGGCGTATAACCAGGATTTCCTGAACGACTGGTACATGCCGGAAGTCGTGCACCTGGCCGAATCCACGCTCGGCCCCCTGGTCGAGGACCGCAAATACTGCCTCAAGATCCCGAGCGCGCTCGGCGGCCACTACGGACGCGACAATCTGGCCACGGTGCCGCTGCCGGAACTGATCCGTTTTTCGGGGGAGAGTGCGCAGCAGTTCGACGACTTGCCGCGCTGGAATTGAACCTAAGCGGTGGTGTCGCTGAGGCTGGCCCACAGGTAGGCCGCCGCCATCGTGCGGTGCGGCGCATAGCGTTCCAGCAGGCGCTGCGTGGTCGGGATGTCCGGACGCGCCTCCCCACCCAGCAGGCGGTGGAAGGCGGTGCGGATGGCCACGTCGCCTTCCAGCGAACAGTCCGGGTAGCCATAGCCGCGCAGCAGGGCGTAGTTCACGGTCCAGGGCCCGATGCCTTTGACGGCCAACAATTCCTGCACGAGCTCGTCGACGGGGCGTCCGCGGTCGAGCACGAGCTGGCCGTCGACGACGAGCCGGGCCAGGCGCAGCAGGGTCTCGGCTTTCGAGCGCGAGAACTTGCGGCTGGTCAGGTCTTCCAGGGCGAGGCCGGCAACGCCGGCCGCTTCCGGATAGCAGCACAGGCCGCTCGCATGGACCCGGCCCGCGAGCTGGATCAAGGTGCGGCGCAGCGAGATGGCAAACGGCAGATTGATCTGCTGGCCGATGATGGCCCAGGTCAGGGCCTCGAACACGCTTGCCGACTGGACGATGCGCAGGCCCGGCTGGCGCGCCACGACCGGGCCCAGCGCCGGATCATTGCGCGCGAACGCGGCAAACGCGGCCGGGTCGATGCGCAGGCCAAGGATACTCAGCAAGGCCTCGCGCGCCTGTGCCAGCAGTGCCGGCGTCACATCGCCATCGGCATCGATGCAGCAAGCGGCCGTGTCGCGACCGAAGCGCACTTCCAGCACCACGGGCGTGCCGCCCAACAGCACACCCTTGCGCAGGCCTTCGGGCGACACTTGTTCCGCAATGGCTTCCGCATCCCGGCTGTGAAAGGCCAGCACGTCCTCGCTGCGGTAGCCGGCCGGCAGGTCGAGCATGATCTCGGTGCGCATCGCGATGTCCCTACTTGGCTTGCGCGGCAGGCGCGCGCAGGAAGGAGGGCACGAAGCCGGTCACCAGCGCCGTGCCCACCAGCACGATGCCTGAGCCGAGCAGCGTGTGCCAGCCGATCACCTCGTGCAGGAAGATCGCCCCCCACAGGATGCCGAACATCGGGTTCAGGAAGGTCACCGTGAGCGCCGAGGTGGTGCCGACTTCCTCGATCAGCTTGAAGTAGAGGATGTAGGCGATCCCGCTACAGACCACGCCCAGCGCGAGCACCGCGGCCCAGATGCCGGCCGTGGGTATGCCCGGCGACGGGAAGAAGGGCAGGGCCGGGATCACGAACAGGGTCGCGGCCCACATCGAGCCGTGCGCATTGGCGAAGGGCGGCACCGCCTTGGCCGACTTGGCGTACTGGCTGGCGATGCTGTAGCAGAAGGCCGCCACCAGCGCGGCCGCGATCGCGACCGCGGCGCCGGGGCGCTCCGACACATGGTCGAAACCGACCAGCAGGCCTACGCCGACCGTGCCCAGCACCAGGCCGAGGCCGGTGCGTGCCGACACGCCCTGGCGTGCCCAGACGGCGCCGACCAGCGCGCCGAACATCGGCGCGGTGGCGTTCAGCACCGACAGCACCGAAGCGGACAGCGTGCGCGCGGCGAAGGCGAACAGCAGGAAGGGCAGGGCCGAGTTGAAGAAGCCCAGCATCAGGTAGTGCTTCCAGTGCTGGCGCAGGTCGAGCGGGGTTCCCTTGCCGCGCCGGCGCATCACCCAGGCCACCCCTAGCAGGAACAGGGCCGCGAACAGCACCCGGTATTCGATTAGCACGGCGGGGCCGAGCACAGGCGCGGCGATGCGCATGAAGAGGAAGGAACCGCCCCAGATGGCGGCCAGCGCCACCAGGCGCAGCATGTTCACGGTATTCATCGGGACGAGCGGGACAAAGGGTGGATTGTGGCGGCGGGGCGCATGCCGCGCCATCCGCTTCTTGCTGTCGAATGCGGGCCGGACCGGCTCACGCGGCTGCGCTGCGCAGCACGCTGCAGGCCGCCGTGCCCGCCGGCTGGAGCGCCGCCGCCGCAGTGGCGTGCGGCACCAGCAGGGCGGCAGGTACGCCGTTCTTCACGGCGGTCATTTCGGCCATGATCGAGACCGCGATCTCGCTCGGAGTCTTGCTGCCGATGTAGATGCCGATCGGGCCGTGCAGGCGCGCCAGCTGGGCTTCGCTGAGGTCGAACAGCTTGAGGCGCTCGCGGCGCTTGTCGTTGTTCAGGCGCGAGCCGATCGCGCCGACATAGAAGGCCTCGGACTTGAGCGCCTCCATCAGGGCCAGGTCGTCCAGCTTAGGGTCGTGGGTCAGGGCGACGACCGCGCTGCGCGCATCCAGGCGCGCCTCGATCACCAGGTCGTCGGGCATGGCGTGCACCAGTTCCACGCCCGCCAGGTTCCAGCCGCTGCGGTATTCCTCGCGCGGGTCGCACACGACCACGCGGTAGTCCATGCCGCTGGCGATCTGCGCCAGGAAGCGCGACAGCGGGCCGGCGCCGATGATGTACAGGCGCCAGCGCGGGCCATGGATGGTGGCCAGCACGCCATCCTCCACGCGCTGGATGGCGCCGGCCTCGGCGCGCGCCAGGGTGACGGCGCCGGTCGCCAGCTCCACGCGGCGTTCGACCAGCTCGCCTTCGTGCAGGCGCGCCAGCAGTTCGCGGATGCGGCTGCTTTGGGAGAGCGGCTCGATGGCCAGCTCGATGGTGCCGCCGCAGGGCAGGCCGAAGCGGTGCGCCTCGTCGGCGCTGATGCCGTAGCTGACGATCTCGGGACGCGTCAGCTCGATGCCGTTGCGGCGCACCTTCTCGATCAGGTCGTCCTCGATGCAGCCGCCCGAGACCGATCCGACCACGCTGCCGTCGTCGCAGATGGCCAGCAGCGCGCCGATCGGGCGCGGGCTCGAGCCCCAGGTCTTGATGACCGTCACCAGCTGGCAGCGGCGGCCGCCGGCGAGCCAGGCGTCGCAGGTCTTCAATACGTCGAGGTCGATGCTGTCCATGATGCTTGGAGCTGGGTGGCCGAAATGAACATCATACAAAAAACGCCGATGTTTCGCCGAGTGCGGTTGGTAGGGTGGGCGGGTTCCCCGCCCACGCGTTCAAACATGGCAAGATCAGCCTGTACGCTATTCATCCACAAACTATCACCGCGTGGGCGGGAGACCCGCCCACCCTACGGTGTCAGCGGCTTGTTGGCCGACTTCTTGGCCTTGACTTCGGCCACCGCCTTGTCGACCGCGGCCATGCGCTGCGCCAGCGCCGGGTGGTTGGCGGTATGGCCGTTCAGCACCGTCGCCGGATAGGTTTCCGAGAAGCGCTTCCAGAACCCGGAGATGCCCTCGACACGGTAGTCGGCGCGCGCCAGCAGGTAGACCGCGAGGCGGTCGGCCGCGCTGTCGAGCGTGGACGGCATGGCCTTGATGCCGCCGCTGCCGATCAGCATCGAAGTGTCCGGCGCGATCCGGGTGAGGTTGTCGATGATGCTGCCGATGGTGGCGGCATTGCGCTGGCTGGCCGCGTGGTTCAGCATGTTGTGTGCCATCGTGTGCGCCACCACGTAGGCCAGCTCGTCGTCGTTCTGCACGAAGCCCATCATGCCGCGCGTGACCATCACGCGCTGGCCGTCGGCATAGGCGTTGACGTTGTCCGCGTTGCCCAGCTCGATGCCGAAGGCGCAGGCGCGGGTCACGGGAACCGTCACGTCGCGCTGCGAACCGCGGCGCTCGATGGTCAGCGGCAGGCTGGCCTGCTTCGCGACGATGGGGCCGAACACGGCGCCGGCCTGCGACAGCGCGTTCGGGCCGGTGGGCAAGGGCTTGCCGCCGGCGGCCACCAGCTCGTCGCCGTTGCGCAGGCCGGCCTTGGCGGCGCCGCTGCCGGCCAGCACATTGGTGACCTGCAGGCGCTCGCCCATGCCGAGCACGGCGTGCGCGGCGTCGTTGTAGCTGCCGGGGTAGGTGTAGCGGTTCTTGGCGGTGAAACCGAGCAGGTTGCGCGCGTGGCGCGTGCACAGTTCGGCATTGTCGATGAGGAGGGGCGCGGCCACCTTGTACAGGCGGTCCTGCAGGCTTGCCATCCTGGTGAGGGTCTCGGCTGCCGCCGCCATCTCCGGTGTCACTTGCGGAATCTCGGGCGCCGTCTGCCCCGGCGGGAGCGGCTGGCCCGGTTGCATCGGTGCCTGCGTGGCGCAGGCCGAGAGCAATACTGCGGCGGCGATTCCCAGCGCAGTCTGGCGCAAACGATTAATGCGGAACATGGTCCTCCTTATCGAATCTTCTTTGTCATTGCTTGCCGGTGCTGCCGAACCCTCCGGCGCCCCGTTCGCTCGATGCGAACTCCTCCACCACGTTGAAGCCCACCTGCAGCACGGGCACGATCACGAGCTGGGCCAGCCGGTCGAGCGGCTGCAGCGTGAAGCTCGCGTGGCCGCGGTTCCAGGTGGAGACCATCAGCTGTCCCTGGTAATCGGAGTCGATCAAGCCTACCAGATTGCCGAGAACGATGCCGTTCTTATGGCCGAGTCCACTGCGCGGCAGGATCATGGCCGCATAGCCCGGGTCGCCGATGTGGATCGCCAGGCCGGTCGGCACCAGGGTCGTCTGGCCCGGCTCGATGACGAGCGGGGCGTCGATGCAGGCGCGCAGGTCCAGCCCCGCGCTGCCGGGCGTGCCGTAGGCCGGCAGCAGCTCTTTCATGCGTGGGTCGAGGATCTTGAGGTCGATATTCTTCATTCTTGTACTTGCTTTGCTTAGGTCAGGAGCGATCGCTGTTCGAGGCGTTTCGCGATTTCGGAAACGAGCTGGCGCGCCAGGCTCAGCTTGTCGGCGCGCGGCAGCACGGTATGGCCGCTCTCGTCGAACAGGATGATGGTGTTCTCATCCTGCCCGAAGGTCTGGGGGCCGATATTGCCCACCAACAGGGGAATGCCTTTTCTCTCGCGCTTGGCGGCGCCGAATTCCATCAGGTTCTCGGACTCGGCGGCGAAGCCGACGCAGTAGGGCCAGCCGGACAGCGAGGTGGTGGCAGCGACCGAGGCCAGGATGTCGGCGTTCTGCACGAACTCCAGCTGCGGCGCACCGCCGCCTTCCTGCTTCTTTATCTTCTGGCCGCTGGCATTCGCCACCCGCCAGTCGGCCACCGCCGCCACGCCGATGAAGACGTGCTGGCCCGTTACCCCGGCCATCACGGCGTCGTGCATTTGCTGGGCGGTGAGCACGTCGATGCGGCGCACGCCGTGAGGCGTGCTCAGGGAGGTCGGGCCGCTGACCAAGGTGACCTCGGCGCCGGCTTCGCGCGCCGCGCGCGCCACCGCATAGCCCATCTTGCCCGAGGAGAGGTTGGTGATGCCGCGCACCGGGTCGATCGGCTCGAACGTGGGCCCGGCCGTGATCAGGACGCGGCGCCCCGCCAGCACCTTGTGCTGGAAGGAGGCGATCAGTTCCTCGACCAGTTCTTCCGGCTCGAGCATGCGGCCCAGGCCGGTCTCGCCGCAGGCCTGGGAGCCGGCCGCCGGGCCGAACAGGCAAATCCCATCTTCGACCAGCTGTTTCACATTGCGCTGGGTCGCCGGGTTCTCCCACATCTCGACGTTCATCGCCGGCGCCACCAGCAGCGGCACGCGCCGCGGACGGGCCACGCACAGGGTCGACAGCAGGTCGTCGCAGGCGCCGTGCGCCAGCTTGCGGATGAAGTCGGCCGAGCAGGGCGCGACCAGGATGGCGTCGGCGTCGCGCGTGAGGTCGATGTGGGCCATGTTGTTGGCCATGCGCGGGTCCCACTGGTCGGTATAGACCGTCTGGCCGGACAGGGCCTGCATGGTCACCGTGCCGATGAAGTGGGTGGCGGCCTCGGTCATGACCACCTGCACGCTGGCGCCTTCCTTGACGAGGGAACGGCACAGTTCCGCCGCCTTGTAGCAGGCCACGCCGCCGCTCAGGCCGAGGACGATCTTCTTGCCCTTGAGGTCCATGCTCATGATGACTCCGGATTCAGCTCAGTTGATGCGTTGGTGCTTACGACTTGTTCACGCGCCGCAGTTCGTCCAGGACGAACAGGAAGGCGCCGACCGAAATGCCGATGTCGGCGATATTAAAGGCCGGGAAGTGGCCGATGCCCCGCCAGTAGAAGTCGAGGAAGTCGATCACGTGGCCGTGCACGACGCGGTCGATGCCGTTGCCGATGGCGCCCGCCATGATCAGGGCCAGCGCGAAGCAGAACAGGCGCTGGCTGGCGTTCTTCTTCATCATGTACAGGCAGAAGCCCACCGCGCCGATGGCGATCGCCAGGAACAGGTAGCGCTGCCAGCCGCTGGCGTCGCCGAGGAAGCTGAACGCCGCGCCCGGGTTGTAGACCTTGATCAGGTTGAAGAAGCTGGTGATCGGCAGCGTCTCGGCATAGGCGAAAGTGCGCTCGACGGTAAGCTTGGTCACCTGGTCGAGCAGGACGATGATCGCCGCCAGGCCGAGCCATGGGAACAGGCTGGCGGAAGGCTTGTAGAGGGGCTTGGCGCCCGGAGAAGCTTTTTTGGTTTTGGTGGCCATGGTGTCAGGTCGGTGCCCGCCATGCCGGCCCCAGGGGCGGCATGGCGGTGGAACCCCGTGAGGGGAAGGTCAGGCGTAGCGGCGGGCTTCGCCGCTGCCGAACAGGTTGCTGGTGCAGCGGCCGCACAGGCCGGCGTGCGCGTGGTCGTGGCCGACGTCGCGGCGGTAGTGCCAGCAGCGCTCGCACTTTTCCGCTTCCGACGGGGTCACGGTCACCGCTTCGTTGGCGGCGTCGGCCACCTGTTCCACGCTGGCCTGCGAGGTGATGAACACGAACTTCAGGTCATCCTCGAGGCTGGCCAGCAGCTGGAATTTCTCGCCCGCAGCCTTGATCGCCAGTTCCGCCTGCAGCGAGGAGCCGATGGCGCCCGAGGCGCGCACTTCTTCCAGCTGCTTGGTCACGTCGGCACGTACTTCGCGCAGCGCGGCGTACTTGGCCAGCAGGGCTTCGCCGTCCGCGATGTCCGGGAAGGTCCACAGCGTTTGCGTGAAGATGGTCTCGTCGCTCTGCGCATAGGCCTGCTGGCCCGCGAACACGGCCCAGGCTTCCTCGGCGGTGAAGGACAGGATCGGCGCCATCACGCGCAGCAGCGCATGGGCGATGTGCCACAGCGCGGTCTGGGCCGAGCGGCGCGCCGTCGACTCGACGCCGGTGGTGTACAGGCGATCCTTCAGGATGTCGAGGTAGAAGCCGCCCAGGTCTTCCGAGCAGTAGTTCTGCAGGCGGGCGACCACCGGGTGGAACTCGTAGCGCTCGAAGTGGCCGGCAATGTCGGCCTGCAGCTGGGCCATCGCGGCGATCGCGTAGCGGTCGATCTCGAGCAGCTCGGCCACCGGCACCGCGTCCTTGCCTGGATCGAAGTCCGAGGTGTTCGCCAGCAGGAAGCGCAGCGTGTTGCGGATGCGGCGGTAGGATTCGGTGACGCGCTTGAGGATTTCGTCGCCGATCGACAGCTCGCCCGTGTAGTCGGTCGAGGCCACCCACAGGCGCAGGATGTCGGCGCCGAGGGTATCGGAGATCTTCTGCGGCGCCAGCGTATTGCCGAGCGACTTCGACATCTTCTTGCCGTTCTCGTCGACGGTGAAGCCGTGGGTCAGCAGCGCCTTGTACGGCGGGCGGCCGTTGAGCATCGAGGAGGTCAAGAGCGACGAGTGGAACCAGCCGCGGTGCTGGTCCGAGCCTTCCAGGTAGAGGTCGGCCGGGAAGGCGGATTGTTCCTTGTGCGAGCCGCGCAGTACGGTCTGGTGGGTCGAACCCGAGTCGAACCACACGTCCAGCGTGTCCTTGTTCTTCTCGTAGTTGGCGGCGTCCTCGCCCAGCAGTTCGCTTGGGTCGAGCTGCTGCCAGGCTTCGATGCCTTTCGCTTCGATCAGCTTGGCGACCTGCTCCAGCAGCTCCGGAGTGCGCGGATGCAGCTCGCCGGTTTCCTTGTGCAGGAAGAAGGCCATCGGCACGCCCCACTGGCGCTGGCGCGACAGGGTCCAGTCCGGACGGTTGGCGATCATGCCCTGCAGGCGCGCCTGGCCCCAGTCCGGGAAGAACTGGGTCTCGGCGATGCCGGCCAGCGCGGTTTCGCGCAGCGAGGGGCCGCCGTCCTTCGGGGTGACGTCCATGCCGGCGAACCACTGGGAAGTCGCCCGGTAGACGATCGGGGTCTTGTGGCGCCAGCAGTGCATGTAGCTGTGGTCGAACATCTTCAGTTCGAACAGGGCGCCGGCGCCGCGCAGGGCTTCGCAGATCGGCTTGCTGGCTTCCCAGATGGTGAGTCCGCCGAACAGCGGCAGGGTCGAGGCGAAGCGGCCGTCGCCCATCACCGGTTTCAGGATTTCGTCGTCCTTCATGCCGTGCGCCTTGCAGGACTGGAAGTCTTCCAGGCCATAGGCCGGCGCCGAGTGGACCACGCCGGTGCCGCTGTCGGTCGTGACGTAGTCGGCCAGGTAGACCGGGGAAGTGCGGTCGTAGAACGGGTCCTGCGCGTGCAGCGGATGCTTGAAGCGGATGCCTTCAAGCTTGGCGCCCGGGGTGGTGGCGATGACGCTCCCTTCCAGCTTGTAGCGCTGCAGGGTCGCTTCGACCAGGTCCTGGGCCAGAATCAGCAGCAGCGGCTGGCCGTCACGTTCGGCCTGCACCAGCGCGTACGTCACTTCCGGGTTGGCGTTCAGGGCCTGGTTCGACGGGATGGTCCACGGGGTGGTGGTCCAGATCACGATGAAGCCATTCGTGGTCGGCAGCTGCGGCAGGCCGAAGGCCGCGGCGACTTTTTCCGGTTCCGCGAACGGGAAGCCGACGTCGATCGCCGGGTCGCGCTTGTCCTGGTATTCGACTTCCGCCTCGGCCAGCGCCGAACCGCAGTCGAAGCACCAGTTGACGGGTTTGAGGCCGCGGTACACGTAACCTTTTTCCAGCAGCTTGCCGAGGGCGCGCAGCTCGTCCGCCTCGTTACCGTAGGCCATGGTCATGTAGGGGTTTTCCCATTCGCCCAGCACGCCCAGGCGGATGAAGCCGGCGCGCTGGCGGTCGATCTGCTCGAGCGCATAGGCGCGCGCCTTCTGCAGCACCTCGGCGGTCGGCAGGTTCTTGCCGAACTGCTTTTCGATCTGGATCTCGATCGGCATGCCATGGCAGTCCCAGCCCGGCACGTAGGGCGCGTCGAAGCCGGCCATGGTGCGCGATTTGACGACCATGTCCTTCAGGATCTTGTTGACGGCGTGGCCGAGGTGGATGTCGCCGTTCGCATACGGCGGGCCATCGTGCAGGATGAACTTCGGACGGCCGGCCGCCGCCTTGCGGATGCGCTGGTAGATCTTCTTGTCCTGCCACTGCTTGACCCAGCCCGGCTCGCGCTTGGCGAGGTCGCCGCGCATCGGGAAGGGGGTGTCGGTCATGTTGACCGGGTATTTGCTCTCTGGCTTGGCACCCTTCGGGGCCTTGTTCTGGACGGGTTTGGTATCGGACATAAGGTTTTTCTCTAGGGGATTCGGTTCGGTCTCGCGGCGGGGCCGCGCGCGCCGCTTTCGGCAGGCATGCCTGCAGGTGTCAAATGCGAGGCGTCAAATTCGATCGGTCGCGGTGAGCGCGCCGTTACGGTGCGCGAAGAAGGTGCGCGCCTGGACGGCGTCGCGCTCGATCGCGGCGGTGAGCGTGGGCAGGTCGACGTACTTCTCCTCGTCGCGCAGCTTGGCGAGGAATTCGACGCGCACCAGTTTGCCGTAGGCGCTCTGGTCGTAGTCGAACACGTGCACTTCCAGCAGCATACGGCCGGCGTCCTCGACGGTAGGGCGAACGCCGAGGCTGGCAACGCCCGGCAAGGGCTGCTCCGCCAGGCCGTGCACCTGCACCACGAAGATGCCGGCCAGGGCAGGGCGGTGCGCCACCCGCAGGTTCAGGGTCGGAAAGCCCAGCGTGCGTCCGAGCTTCTGCCCATGGATCACGTGGCCCGACATGGCGTAGGGGTGGCCGAGCAGCTGCTGGGTGGCGCCGAAGTCGCCGGCGGCCAGCGCTTCGCGCACGGCCGAGGACGAGATGCGGCGCTCGCCCAGCATCACGGCATCCAGGGTCGCGACCTGGAAGCCGTATTCGCGGCCGGCTTCCTGCAGCATCGCGATGTCGCCCGCGCGCCGGGCGCCGAAGCGGAAGTCGTCGCCCACCATCAGCCATTTGACGTGCAGGCCGTCGACCAGCACGCGCTCGATGAAATCGCGCGGCGACTGGGCGGCGAAGTGTTCGTTGAAATGTTCGACGATGACGCGGTCGATGCCGGCGGCGGACAGGTCTTCCAGCTTGTCGCGCAGGTTGGCGATGCGGGCAGGGGCTTTCGACAGGTCGCCCATCTTGCGGGCGAAGTATTCGCGCGGGTGCGGTTCGAAGGTCATCACGGCGGCTTCGATCCCGAGTGCCATGGCGGCGCCGCGCACGTGCGCCAACAATGCCTGGTGGCCGCGGTGGACACCGTCAAAGTTGCCGATCGTGAGGGCGCAGGGTGCGCGCGCCCTGTCGTTGGGTAGTCCGCGAAATACCTTCATCAATGCTTCCAGTGGCGCAGCCGGCCGGTCCGGCGCGAAATACCTGATTATACGGTAACTCGCATGTTGCACAGCAACGAAGCCCTGGGAGAGGGGGATGCGTTGGCGCAATAAAAAACGCCGCCTGCGAACAGGCGGCGTTTCGGATCGCTCGATCAGGAGCGCTCGCTCGCTTGATCAGGCGATCGGACGGTTGATCGCCATGATCCAGTAGCGGGCCAGGTCGGCGCTGCCGTCCTTGCCGCCGACGGTCTTGAGCGTGTTGATGGCCTGCTGCTTCTTGCCGGCCGCGGCATAGGCTTCGCCCAGGCGCAGCTTGGCTTCGTCGGCGTAACGCAGGCCGCCGGCCTTGATCGCGGCTTCCATCATCTTCAGGCCCTTGTCGGCCTGGCCAGCCTGCACCAGCGCGTAGCCGAGGCCCACCAGCGCGTCGTTGTCCTTGGCGGCGGTGTATTCGGCTTCGAGGGCGGCGACGCCCTTGTTCTGGTCGGCCAGGTTCTTCTCGGCCAGGTCCTTCAGGCGCTTGTGACGCTCGGCGTCCGCACCGGTGCCCAGGGCGCCGGCCTTGTAGCCCTTGTCGATGACCTTCAGCGCTTCGGCCGGGGCTTTCGCCTGCAGCACCAGCTGGGCCATTTCCATGAACTCGCTCGGCTTCTTCATCAGGTTGTTGGCCAGCTTCAGACGGTACACGTCCACTGCCAGGCGGCCCGAGAAGCCAGGCTTGCCCTGGACGCGGTTCAGCAGGTCGTTCCAGTACTGGGCCTTCGGGTAGCTGGCGGCCAGCTTCTCGATGGTCTGCACGTAGCCGGCCTTGTCGTTCTTCTTCAGCTGGATGTTGGCCAGCATGCCGAGCTCGTCTTCGCTCAGGCGGCCGCTCTGTTCGGCTTTGCGCAATTCCTGCTCCAGCGCGGCGACATTGCCCTGCTTGTAGTAGTTCTGCAGCAGGTAGGCGCGCAGCTTCGGATCGTTGCCCTTCTGCAGCAGCTTCAGGATGGTGGCGTTTGCCTTGTTCAGGTCGCCGGCGCGCATGTAGATGCCGACCAGGCCTTCCGAGAACTGCGAGCGCTCGGAGGCGCTCAGCTTGCCCGAGTCGAGCAGCTTTTCGAACGAGGTGGCTGCAAGGCCCCAATCGCCGGCCGACGAGGCTGCCGAGGCGCGCACGCGCTCGATCAGGAAGCGTTCGTCATCGGTCTTTGCTGCCTTGTCCGCGTCGCGCAGGGCGGCCAGTGCGCCCTTGGCGTTGCCCTGTTTCAGCAGCGACTGTGCCTGTTGCAGTGGCTTGCCGACTTCCGGACGCAGGGTGACCGCAGCGTGCACAGGAGCCAGGCCAACGACAGGGATGGTTGCAGTGAAACCGAGGGCGGCCAGTGCGAGGCCAAGGTGTGCGAGACGGAATTTAATCATCTGAAAACATCCTTCTTCAAAATGGACACGGCAGGGAAACCCTGCCGTGTTGGTCAAACATGGATCGATTACTGGAACTGCTCGTTACCGACCATGCCGATCTTGGTGACGCCGAGACGCTGAGCGGTTGCCATGACACCGGCTACCACCTTGTACTCAACCAGCTTGTTCGGACGCAGGTGCACTTCCGGCTGGTTCGGCATCGCAGCGACGCCGTTCATCTTGGCTTCCAGTTCCGCGCGATTCGGGACAACCTGGCCATCCCACAGGATGGTGCCGTCGAAGTCCACGTCGATCGTCACGACCACCGGTTTCTCATTCGTCTGCGGTGGCGGGGTGCCGACCGGCATGTTCAGATTGACCGAGTGGTTTTGTTTCGGAATCGTGATAATCATCATAATGATGAGAACGAGCAGGACGTCGATCAGCGGCGTCATGTTCATTTCCATCATCGGTTCCGGATCGGCTCCTTTAGCGGAGCCCGAACCTACGTTCATGCCCATGGTGTTTCCTTTTCAAATGTTGGGGTCTCGGACGCGATATCAAGGTTTCCTGAGAAACCTCGATATCGCGGACAGGGTGTTAGCCCTTGTCAGGCGGTTCGATAACGAAACCGACCTTCTGAATCCCAGCACGCTGTGCCGTGTAGATCACCCGGCCGATCGATTCGTAGCGGGATTCCTGGTCGCCACGAACTTTCACTGCCGGCTGCGGCACTTTCACCGACTGCTCCGCGAGGAACTTGAACAGCTCGTCCGTATTCGCGATGCGGGTCTGGTTGTAGTACATCTCGCCATCTTTGTTGATGGTGATGTTGACGTCTTCCGGCTTGGTCTTGGTAACCTGGTTCGTTTCTGCAGGCAGGTTCACTTTCTGCAGGTTCAGAACCACCGGGCTGGTGATCAGGAAGATGATCAGGAGAACCAACATGATGTCCACGAGGGGCGTCGTGTTGATCTCCGACATCACGGCATCTTCATCTCCGGAATCGGAGCCGACACTCATCGACATGATTAGCCAGCCTTCTTAGCACCAGCGGCAGCGTTCGAGGTCGACATGGCGCCCGAGATCAGGACCGAGTGCACGTCAGCCGAGAACGAACGGACGTCTTCCATGACCGACTTGTTACGACGAACCAGCCAGTTGTAACCCAGAACCGCCGGGACTGCAACGAACAGACCGAATGCGGTCATGATCAGTGCTTCACCCACCGGGCCTGCCACTTTGTCGATCGACGCGTTACCCGACATACCGATGGCGGTCAGCGCGTTGTAGATGCCCCAGACGGTACCGAACAGACCGATGAACGGCGAGGTCGAACCGACGGTTGCCAGGAACGACAGGCCATCCTGCAGGCGCGACTGGACGCGGTCCACGGCGCGCTGGATCTGCATGGTCACCCAGGTCGACAGGTCGATCTGCTCGAGCAGGGCGCCGTCGTGGTGCTGGGTTGCCTTGGTGCCGGTTTCAGCGATGAAGCGGAACGGCGAGCCTTCTTTCAGCTGAGCCGAGCCAGCGGCGATCGACGGTGCTTTCCAGAACTTGGCCGAAGCTTCCTTCGACTGACGCATGATCTTCTGCTGGTCGATCAGCTTGGTGATGATGATGTACCACGAACCGATCGACATCAGCGACAGGATGATGATGGTGCCCTTGTTGACGAAGTCGCCTTCTTCCCACATGGCTTCGATGCCGTACGGGTTGTGGACTTCTTCGGTAGCGCCTTCGGCAGCAGCCGGTGCAGCTGCGTCAGCCGGAGCGGCTGCAGCGTCGGCAGCCGGTGCTGCTGCGTCGGCAGCCGGGGCAGCCGCGTCAGCCGCCGGAGCGGTGGCGCCTGCGGCAGGAGCGTCAGCGAAGGCCGGTGCGGAAACCAGGGCCGATGCCGCCGTTACCGAGAACAGGACAGCCGCCAGCATAGCGGACAAACGGGTATTCTTAAACATGCTTCCTCCAAAAATATAAAAATAGACAGTTCGCTGAACTATTGACAACGAAAATCATAGAGTTGAGACGATGTTCCGTCTCGGTTTTATTCCAGCGTCCAGACGTACTGCACCGCTGTCCACGCCTGTTGCGGCTGACCATCTACAGTGGCCGGCTTGAATCGGCATTTGCTCAGGGCCGATTGTGCGGCCCGATCCAGATCGCGGAAGCCGGACGACTTCTGCAGCTTGGATTCCATCACTCGACCATCGGCCCCGATCAGGAACTGCAGGGTCGTGGTACCGGTTTCTTCGTTACGCTGCGACGAACGCGGATATTCCGGACGTGCGCAAGTGTTAAAGTCGGCCACTGCTTCGGTACGGCTCGGACCTGCAGCACGCGGCGGCGCCGGTGGGGCCGGCGGAGCGGGCGGTGCCGGCGGTGCCAGAGTCGTGGTCGGCGGCGGCGTATTGGTCGCCGTCGTGATCGCGTTCTGCGGCGGCGGCGGCTGCTGCACCTGGACTTCGACCGGCGGGATGAACGGCGGTGGCGGAGCCTTCATTTCCGGCGGTGGCGGCGGTGGCGGCGTTTCCGGCGGTGGCGGCGGCTTCACCTCTTCAATCAGTTTTGTTTCAACAGCCTCGGTTACCTTGGTGACGATCCGGGTGCCCAGGCCATTGATAAATGCCCAAGCCACCACCACGTGCAACAGGATAACAATGGCGAGACCGGTGTAATTCTTTCCCGGGTTCTTATCATGCGTAAAATTCATGCCATCTTTCTCCAATACCAACTCTTTTTTGTTGCCACTAAACCCACTAAACACGACAAAAATCTAGGGCCGCATCCGGGACATCAAAGAATTATACCTACGAATTCTTTTTTGAGGAGACATTTTTACACCCCCGAAGGGATGCTAACTGCCTGTAAAAACAGGCAAAGAAGCCCATCTATACAAGTCCCTCGGCCGGTCGTGCGTGGTCCAGAAAGCAGGGGTGAATTGTAATTTTATGTAGCAGTTCTCCTCCATCTGTGGATCGTGAGGCGCCCAACCCGGTTTTGCCGAATTTTCCATGCCAAAGCGGTCACATAACAAATTTCATATGATGACATCTTGGTATTTACGAAAACTATAGCCAGTTTTGCGGAAGCGGCGCGTACTGTTGAGCAGCCCTGGAACCCGCTTTTGCCCCACGAAACGCATAGCTAAAAGTCATGGGCAAAGCGCGTCTTGATATGCTTCAGTTGTGCGTTTGATAACCGCTTTGCGGATATCTGCTTCTCATGCATAGCAAAACTACATGGAATTCGGCGTTTTGAACAGTGTGTTCGCGCACTCAAGCGCAAAAAAATTACGTCGAGGTGGTCATTTTGTTGGGGAGGGGGTAGTAAAACGAGGCGCGGGGCGATAGAAGGCGCTGCTAGGTTGCACAGGTAGACTTGTTCTCCGTGCAGAAGCCACATGCATCGTCAATATCGACGCCAAATGGCCGCTCGAGACGCCCGGCCGGCGCTTGCAAGGACATCAAACGCATGCTTGATACAAATTGGTCCAGCCGAAATGGTCAGCGCAGGCATTATTACAGGAAAATTGCTTGGGCGGCGCGGCTGAGTACGTAAAAATTTTAGAGGGATGGCTCGGCTTGCCGTAGCGCCGCCCGGCGCCAGGAATCGGTGCCGGCACCTTGCGCTGGAAAAGCCTGGCGCGGCCGCCGCCGTTCCAACCCACAGGCCGCCTGGCCAGGAGGAAAGGGCAGCCGCCGGGTGGCCGCTGCCGCGCCTTCAGCAAGGATGAAGCTTCAGCTTCAGCGGCCGCGCTTCTCGCGGCGGCACTCGAGGAAGCTGACCACGTGGCCGCTCGGGTCCACTGTTTCCAGCCTGACATCGAATCCCCACAGGCGCGCGACGTGCTTGAGCACTTCCTGCGCCTGCTGGTTCAGCGGCCGGCGGTTGAACTGCGTGTGGCGCAGGGTCAGGGCGCGGTCGTCGCGGGTATTCACCTGCCAGACCTGGATGTTCGGCTCGCGGCTGCCGATGTTGTACTGCTCGGCCAGCTTGTGGCGCACGTAGCGGTAGCCCTGCTCGTCGTGGATCGCCGAGATCGTCAACTTGTCGCTGCGGTCGTCGTCGAGCACGGCGAAGAAGTGGAATTCGCGGATCAGCTTGGGCGACAGGTACTGGGCGATGAAGCTCTCGTCCTTGAAGTTGCGCATCGCGAAGTCCAGGGTCTTGATCCAGTCGCTGCCCGCGATGTCCGGGAACCAGGCGCGGTCTTCATCGGTGGGGTCTTCGCAAATGCGGCGAATGTCGGTCATCATCGCGAAACCAAGCGCATACGGGTTGATCCCGCTGTAATAGGGACTGGTTGCCGGCGGCTGGTAGACGACGTTCGTATGGCTCTGCAGGAACTCCAGCATGAAGCCGTCGCCGACGATGCCTTCCTTGTACAGGTCCTGCAGGATGGTGTAGTGCCAGAAGGTGGCCCAGCCTTCGTTCATCACCTGGGTCTGGCGCTGTGGATAAAAGTACTGCGAGATCTTGCGCGTGATACGCACCAGCTCGCGCTGCCAGGGTTCCAGCAGCGGCGCGTATTTCTCGATGAAGTAGAGCAGGTTTTCTTCCGGCTCGGGCGGGAAGCGGCTCGGCGCCGTACTCGTCACCTGTTCCTCGCGCAGCGGCAGGGTGCGCCAGATCGCGTTGACCTGCGACTGGGCGTATTCCTCGCGCTCCTTCTGGCGCGCGGTTTCCTGCGCGACCGACAGCTTGGCCGGCCGCTTGTAGCGGTCGACGCCATAGTTCTGTAGGGCATGACAGGAGTCGAGCAGCTCCTCGACCGCGTCGATGCCGTAACGCTGTTCGCACTCGGCAATATAGTTCTTCGCAAAGACCATATAGTCGACGATGGCGTCGGCATCGGTCCAGGTGCGGAACAGGTAGTTGCCTTTGAAGAAGGAATTGTGCCCGTAGGCAGCATGAGCGATCACCAGGGCCTGCATCGTCAGGCTGTTCTCCTCCATCAGGTAGGCGATGCAGGGATTCGAGTTGATGACGATCTCGTAGGCCAGGCCCATCTGGCCGCGCTTGTAGCTTTTTTCGGTCGTCAGGAAGTGCTTGCCGAACGACCAGTGGTTGTACGACACCGGCATGCCGACGGACGTGTAGGCGTCCATCATCTGCTCGGCGGTGATGATCTCGAGCTGGTTGGGGTAGGTGTCCAGGCCGTAGCGCTTGGCCACCCGCTTGATTTCCTCGTGCGCCTGTTCGATCAGGTCGAAGGTCCACTCCGACTGGTCGGGCAGGGCGCGCGGATTGTTGGGGTCTCTTGGCATGGCGGGCCTCTTACTTTGGCTGCTTCTTGAACAGCTCGCGGAAGACCGGGTAGATGTCGGCCGGGGTGACGATCTTCTGCATCGCGAAATTCTTGTGGTGGTCGGCCACCTCGCAATACTGCTCCCACAGGTTCTGCGGCGGGCCGTCGGTGATCTCGACGTAGGTGTAGTACTGGACCCGCGGCATGATGGCGTTGTTCAAGATCTGCTTGCACAGCACCGAGTCGTTGTCCCAGTTGTCGCCGTCCGAGGCCTGGGCCACGTAGGCGTTCCAGTCCGCGCTGCCGTAGCGCTCGGTGAGCACTTTCTGCAGCAGGTGCAGGGCCGAGGACACCACGGTGCCGCCCGACTCGCGCGAATGGAAGAACTCGTTCTCGTCGACCTCGGCCGCGGCCGTATGGTGACGGATGAAGACGACCTCGATCTTCTCGTAGACGCGCTTGAGGAACAGGTAGAGCAGGATGAAGAAGCGCTTGGCGGTGTCCTTGCGCGTTTCGTCCATCGAGCCGGAGACGTCCATGATGCAGAACATCACGGCCGAGGTGCTCGGCTTGGGCACCTTGATCCGGTTCGAGTAGCGCAGGTCGAAGGGATCGATGAAGGGGATCGCGTTGAGGCGGATGTGCAGGTGGTGGATCTTGTCCTTCAGTTCGATCACCTGCTCGTCATCGGAAGGCGCGCCTTCGTCGAACAGGGCCTGCAGCGCTTCCTCGGCTTCCCGCAGCTGGCGCTTGGCAGGGCCGCCGACGGCGATGCGGCGCCCGAGCGCGCCGCGCAGCGAGCGCAGCACGTGGATGTTCGAGGGCGTACCGGACACGTTGTAGCCGGCGCGCTGGTTCTTGTACTCGATGGTCTGGGTGAGCTGCGTCTTGATCATGTTCGGCAGCTCAAGATCCTCGAAGAAATAGTTCATGAATTCTTCGCGCGACAGCTCGAAGATGAAATCGTCCTCGGTGGTCTGGTCGCTGTTGCCGGCGCGCCCGCGCCCGGCGCCACCGCCGCCGCTGCGCGGACGGTTGAACTGGTCGCCTTTCTGGTATTCGGTATTGCCCGGGTTGACGGTTTCCCAGACGCCCCCATGGGCATGGCCGAAATGGGGTTCGTTCACGTCCTTGACGGGGATCGTGACTTTCTCGCCGTTCTCGATATCGGTGATCGAACGGCCTTTGATGGCGCGGCCGACCGCGTCCTTGATTTGCGCCTTGTAGCGGCGCAGGAAGCGTTCGCGGTTGACCGCGGACTTGTTCTTGCCCTGCAAGCGACGGTCGATGAGATAAGTCAAACTAACCTCCTGTAGTGGCGGCTTGAAGAACCTGCTGCGCGTTGCATTTGCGGTGGGGGCGCCTAGCCCTGCGATGCTCACCGTACGTTTGTACGGTTGCGCTTCTCGACCGCAAAGCTGCCGCTCGCGACGGTTCTTCAAGCCGCCGATACGTTGCGGGCGGGCGAAATCTCGATAGGTCTGTCTTATAGGTCTATCTTAATACGCGCCACAATCGCGTGTGCGGCGCACGCCGATTCGTGGCGTGCGCTGGCCCTGTCAGGAGGATTTCCTTACGCGCAGGTACCATTCGCACAGCAGGCGTACCTGCTTCGGCGTGTAGCCTTTCTCGACCATGCGGGCCACGAAGTCGGCATGCTTGTTGGCATCCTCGGCACTCGCTTTCGCATTGAAGGAAATGACAGGCAGGAGTTCTTCGGTGTTCGAGAACATCTTCTTCTCGATCACGCTACGGAATTTCTCGTAGCTGGTCCAGGCCGGGTTCTTGCCGGCATTGGTGGCCCGCGCACGCAGGCTGAAGTTGACGATCTCGTTGCGGAAATCCTTCGGATTCGAAATGCCGGCCGGCTTCTCGATCTTCTCGAGCTCGGCGTTGAGCGATTCGCGGTCGAAGCTCTCGCCGGTGTCCGGGTCGCGGAATTCCTGGTCCTGGATCCAGAAGTCGGCGAAGGTCACGTAACGGTCGAAGATGTTCTGGCCGTATTCCGAATAGCTTTCGAGATAGGCGGTCTGGATTTCCTTGCCGATGAAATCGACGTAGCGCTGCGCCAGGTGCTCCTTGATATAGGACATGTAGCGCTGCTCGGTCTCCGGCGGGAACTGCTCGCGCTCGATCTGCTGTTCGAGCACGTAGAGCAGGTGCACCGGATTGGCCGCCACTTCGGTGTTGTCGAAGTTGAAGACCTTGGACAGGATCTTGAAGGCGAAGCGGGTCGACAGGCCGTTCATGCCTTCGTCCACGCCGGCATAGTCGACGTACTCGTGCATCGACTTGGCCTTGGGATCGGTGTCCTTCAGGTTCTCGCCGTCGTACACCAGCATCTTGGAATAGATGCTCGAGTTCTCCGGATCCTTCAGGCGCGACAGGATCGCGAACTGCGCCATCATGCGCAGCGTGCCCGGTGCGCAGGGCGCCTTGTCGAGCGAGGAGTTGTACAGCAGCTTGTCGTAGATCTTGATCTCGTCGGACACGCGCAGGCAGTAGGGCACCTTGACGATGTAGATACGGTCGAGGAAGGCCTCGTTGTTGCGGTTGTTGCGGAAAGTCTTCCACTCGGATTCGTTCGAGTGCGCCAGCACGATGCCTTCGAAGGGAATCGCGCCGAAGCCTTCGGTGCCCTTGTAGTTGCCTTCCTGGGTGGCCGTCAGCAGCGGGTGCAGCACCTTGATCGGCGCCTTGAACATCTCGACGAATTCCATCAGGCCCTGGTTGGCCAGGCACAGGCCGCCCGAGTAGCTGTAGGCGTCCGGATCGTCCTGGGCGTAGTCTTCGAGCTTGCGGATGTCGACCTTGCCGACCAGCGAGGAAATGTCCTGGTTGTTCTCGTCGCCCGGCTCGGTCTTGGAGACCGCAATCTGCTTCAGGATCGACGGGTAGCGCTTGACCACGCGGAACTTGTTGATGTCGCCGCCGAACTCGTGCAGCCGCTTGACGGCCCATGGGCTCGGAATGGCGCGCAGGTAGCGGCGCGGGATGCCGTAGTCTTCTTCGAGGATGGTGCCGTCTTCTTCCTCGTTGAACAGGCCGAGCGGCGATTCGTTCACCGGCGAACCCTTGATGGCGTAGAAGGGCACGTGTTCCATCAGGCTCTTGAGCTTTTCCGCGATCGAGGACTTGCCGCCGCCCACCGGGCCGAGCAGGTAGAGGATCTGCTTGCGTTCTTCCAGGCCCTGGGCCGCATGGCGGAAGTAGGAAACGACCTGTTCGATCACTTCTTCCATGCCGTAGAAATCGCGGAAGGCCGGATAGACCTTGATCACCTTGTTGGCGAAGATGCGCGACAGGCGTGGGTCGAGGCGGGTGTCGATCAGGGTCGGATCGCCGATGGCCGCGAGCATGCGCTCGGGCGCGCTGGCATAGGTCAGGGGGTCTTTCTTGCACAGTGCGAGGAACTCCGACATGGAGTATTCCTCTTCGCGGGTACGCTCGTAGCGGGCGGTGTAGTTGTCAAAGATGCTCATTTCGAATGTCCTCAAGGTTACGAACAACGATCACGTCATGGCAGCCGACTGTGCAAGGGCTGCCTCAGGCCCCGGTCTTTATCTGGCGTACTCCTTGTCGGTCGCCCGCACCTGGCACCGGGATCGCCGGGGCCGTGGATGCTGCGATTTTCTTGTTGTCGTCCCGGACCGAGCCGAATGGGGCCGGTCCGGTCTCCCGTCGGTTGGAGAGCGTCTTTTTTGCGTTTGTGAAATTTATTATGTGCCTATTAGTTCCCGAAGTCAAAGCAGTGTCGTGCGCGCAGGTACTGCATATACAAGTGCTTGAACCGTATAAGAAAAGTCCGTTTTTGAGGGGCTTGGCGAGCACTGAAAATGCTCCCTGAAATCTCCCTTTATCACGGTTCCGAAGCGGTTCGATTCGGCCCGCTTCAGGCTGCTTAAATATCAACTTTGTGAGCCGATAGTGCACGATATGCTCAAGCTGTGGCGCACGCAAACCGTGAATACGGATGCCTGTTTTCGCCTATGGCACAGAGGGCGGACGAGCATGCGTTACACTTGTCGGCCACGTCCCATCGAACACAGACCAGCGCCGGAGAACATCATGCTGCATCCCCAACTACGCAATATCCTGCAGAACATGCCGAAGGCAGAATTACACATCCACATCGAGGGCTCGCTGGAACCTGAGCTGATCTTTGCGCTGGCACAAAGAAATGGTGTATCGCTGCCTTACCCCTCGGTCGAGGCGTTGCGCCAGGCCTACGCTTTCAGGGACCTGCAGTCCTTCCTCGACATCTATTACGCCGGCGCCAGCGTGCTGCTGACCGAGCAGGATTTCTACGACATGACCGCCGCCTACCTGGCCCGCGCGCATGCCGACAATGTTCGGCACACCGAGATCTTCTTCGATCCGCAGACCCATACCGCGCGCGGCGTGCCCTTCGAGACCGTCATCAACGGCATCTGGCGCGCCTGCCAGGACAGTCCCATCAGCGCGACCCTGATCATGTGCTTCCTGCGCCACCTGTCCGAGGAAGAAGCGCTGGCCACGCTGGACGAGGCGCTGCCTTACCGCGACAAATTCATCGGCGTCGGCCTGGACTCGTCCGAGGTCGGCCACCCGCCCGAGAAATTCGCGCGCGTGTTCGAGCGCGCGCGCCAGCTCGGCCTGCGCCTGGTGGCGCATGCGGGCGAGGAGGGCCCCCCGGCCTACATCGAGAGCGCGCTCGACGTGCTCAAGGTCGAGCGCATCGACCATGGCGTACGCACCCTCGAAAGCAGGGAGCTGACCGAGCGCCTGGCGCGCGAGGGCATGGCGCTGACCGTCTGCCCGCTGTCGAACATCAAGCTGCGCGTGTTCGACGTGATGGGGAGCCACAACCTGCGCGAGCTGCTCGACGCCGGCCTGGCCGCCACCGTCAATTCGGACGACCCGGCTTATTTCGGCGGCTACATGAACGACAACTTCATCGCCGCCTTCGAGGCACTGCCGCTCGATGCCGGCCATGCGCGCCAGCTGGCCCGCAACAGCTTCGCCGCCTCCTTCCTCGACCCCGAGCGCAAGCGCGCCTTCCTCGCCGAGGTGGACGAGTTCTTCGCGAAGGCCAGTCCTGCCGCCGCGGCATAAGGGATCACCATGCTCATCCAATCCCTCCGCATGACCGCGCGCGACTGGCGCGCGGGCGAGCTGCGTTTCCTGCTGGTGGCCCTGATCGTGGCGGTGTCGGCGCTGTCCTCGGTCGGCTTCTTCATCGACCGCATGCGCGCCGGCCTGAACCGCGACGCGCACCAGCTGCTGGGCGCCGACCTCCTGGTAAATGCCGACGATCCGATCCAGCAGCGTTGGAAGGACGAGGCGAAGCGGCGCGGCCTGCTGGTCGCCGAAACGGCGGCCTTCCAGAGCATGGCGCAGGCCGGCGAGGGCGAAGCCTCGATGGCGCAGCTGTCCGCGGTAAAGGCGGTGTCGAGCGGCTACCCGCTGCGCGGCCAGCTCAGCATCAGCACCAATCCGGACGATGCCAGCCGCGCGATCGGACAGAAAACCCGGGACACCCCGGCGCCCGGCACCGTCTGGGTCGACGCCAACCTGCTGCCGGCGCTGCGCACCGGGGTGGGCGGCAGCATCCAGCTGGGCGACAAGCAGTTCCGCATCGCCCAGCTGATCGCCACCGAACCCGACAAGGGCGCCGGCTTCTCCAACTTCGCGCCGCGCGTGATGCTGTCGCTGCAGGACCTGCCGGCCACCGGGTTGGTGGACGCGTTCTCGCGCGTCACCTACCGGCTGCAGGTGGCCTCGACCTCGAAGAACGACATGTCCGGCGTGGCCGCCTTCGAAAAATGGCTGCGCGCCGACATCGCCACGCGCAACGTGCGCGGCGTGCGCATCGAGACGCTCGAGAACGGCCGCCCCGAGATGCGCGCCACGCTCGACCGCGCCGACAGCTTCCTGTCGCTGGTCGGCCTGCTCTCGGCGATGCTGGCCGCGGTGGCGGTCGCGATGGCGGCGCGCCGCTTCATGCAGCGCCACCTGGACGCCTGTGCCATGCTGCGCTGCCTCGGCATGACCCAGAACCAGGTCGGTGCGCTCTACCTGATCGAATTCGCCATTGTCGGCCTGCTTGGGAGCATACTGGGTGTGGCGGTCGGCTTCGGCGCCCACTTCATCCTGATCCAGATGATCGGCAACCTGCTGCCGCCGGATTTGCCGCCGGTGTCGCCCCTGCCTGCGCTGCAGGGCATCGCCACTGGCCTGCTGCTGCTGGTCGGCTTCGCGCTGCCGCCGGTGCTTCAGCTGCGCAACGTGCCGCACAACCGCGTCATCCGGCGCGAAGCGGCAAGCCCGCAGCCGCTGGCGCTGGCCACCTATGGCCTGGGCGTCGGCGTGTTCCTGGCGCTGCTGCTGTGGCAGGCCGGCGACACCAAGCTGGCATTGATGACGGCCGGCGGCTTCCTCGGCGGCCTGGGCGTGTTCGCCCTGGTCGCCTGGCTCGGCCTGCGCCTGCTGCGCCAGCTGCGCGGCGCCTCGAACAACCAGAGCTGGCGCTTCGCCATCACCTCGCTGCAGCGCCGCCCCGGCGCCACCGTGGTTCAGGTGGTGTCGCTGTCGCTCGGCCTGATGGCGCTGCTGCTGCTTACCGTGGTGCGCGGCGACCTGATGTCCGCCTGGCGCACGGCCACGCCCCCGGATGCGCCGAACCGCTTCATCATCAACATCCAGCCGGAGCAGGCGCAGGGCGTCGAGCAGCAGCTGCGCGGGGCCGGGGTGCAGAACGTGTTCCTGTACCCGATGATCCGCGGACGCCTGACCCACATCAACGGCGACCTCCTCACCCGCAACAGCTTCCAGAACGGCGAAGCGCGCCGCCTGGCCGAGCGCGAGTTCAACCTGTCGACGGTAGCAAGCCTGCCCGAGACCAACGAGATCGTCGCCGGCAGCTGGTACAAGGATGGCCCGGGCGTGGCCGAGGCCTCGGTGGAGCAGAGCCTGGCCACCCGGCTGGGCCTGAAGCTGGGCGACGTCATGCGCTTCGACATGGCCGGGATGCCGGTGGAGGCGAAGGTGACCAGCCTGCGCAAGCTCGAGTGGGGCTCGATGCGCGCCAACTTCTTCGTCATCATCAACCCGCAGGCGATGGCGAACGCGCCGAAGAGCTTCATGACGGCCTTCCACCTCCCTGGCAGCGCGGGAAACCTCACCAACAGCCTGACCCGCGCCTATCCGAACCTGACCGTGATCGACGTCTCCGGCATCATCCGCCAGCTGCAGGAAGTGCTCGACCAGGTGGTGGTGGCGGTCGAGTTCCTGTTCATGTTCACGCTCGCCTCCGGCGTGCTGGTGCTGTATGCGGCCCTGATGGGATCGCAGTCGGAACGCACCCGCGAAGCCGGCCTGCTGCGCGCGCTCGGCGCCACCCGCGGCCAACTGGCGACGGCGCAGCGGATCGAGTTCGTGCTGGTGGGCGGCCTGTCCGGCGTGCTGGCGGCGACCGGCGCGGCGGCCATGGGCTGGGTGCTGGCCGAGTACGTGTTCAAGTTCCCGTGGAAGTTCGAGCCGCAGGTGTGGCTGGCGGGCGTGGTCGTGGGCGCCCTCTGCGCCCTGGTCGGCGGCTGGCTGGGGCTGCGCAGCGTGCTGCGGCAGCCCCCATTGCAGACCTTGCGCGAAGCCTGATTGCAACAACGCATTGCCGGGGTGGCCAGTGGCGACCCCGGCGCGCTATCATGGCGGCATGTCCGAACCGAATACCCTTGACACACAAACCCTCTACGAGGTGATGGGCGCCGCCGAGCGCCTGCGCGAACTGGTCGACCGCTTCTACGACCTGATGCAGCTGGAACCGGAATTCGCCGGCATCCACGCCATGCACCCGCAACCCAACGACAGCTCGCGCGAAAAGCTGTTCATGTTCCTGTCCGGCTGGATGGGCGGTCCCGATCTCTTCGTCGAACGCTACGGCCACCCGCGCCTGCGCGCGCGACACCTGGGGTTCGCCATCGGCACCAAGGAGCGCGACCAGTGGCTGCGCGCCATGGCCTGGGCAATGGAAGACCTGGGCTACGACGAGGACCTGCGCATGCGCCTGATGCAGTCCTTCTACAACACTGCCGACTGGATGCGGAACAAGGCCGACTGACGCATGGGTATCACCGAACTCCTGATCCTCCTTGCTGCGCTCGTGATCATCGCCCTGCAGCTGGTGCTGCTGTTGCGCGCACGTGCCAACGGCGACGGCCGCCACATCGAGCGCCTGGAGCGCGAGCTGCGGCTCGAGATGCAATCCACCGCCCAGGCCACGCGCCAGGAAGTGGCGGGGCACATGGGCCAGTACCATGCCGCTAGCGTGCAGCAGTTCGACGGCATGCGCCAGCAGATGCAATTGCAATCGAGTGCCGGCCGCGAAGAGCAGGCGCGCGCCCTCAAGCGCTTCGCCGACACCCTGCAGCTGACCCTGTCGAACCTCACAGAATCGAACGCCCAGCGCATGCTGGAAGTGCGCGGCACGCTGGAAACCAAGATCCGCGACCTGCAGAACGATAACGCCAAGCGTCTAGAGGAGATGCGCCAGACCGTCGACGAGAAGCTGCACGCGACCCTCGAGACGCGCCTGACCGAATCGTTCAAGCAGGTCAGCGAGCGCCTGGAAAAGGTGCACCAGGGCCTGGGCGAGATGCAGCAGCTGGCGATCGGCGTGGGCGATCTCAAGCGAGTACTCACCAACGTCAAGACCCGCGGCACCTGGGGCGAAGTGCAGCTCGAGATGCTGCTCGAGCAGGTGCTCACCAATGACCAGTACGCCAAGAACGTCGAGACCATCGCGGGCAGCGGCGCACGGGTCGAGTTCGCGATCAAGCTGCCCGGCGTGGTCGATGGCGGCCCGCCGCTGTGGCTGCCGATCGACGCCAAGTTCCCGAAGGAGCAGTACGAACGCCTGCTGGAAGCGGCCGAGATGGCCGATGCCGAGGGCGTGGCGCGCGCCGGCGCCGAGCTGGAACGCGCCGTGCGGGTGGAAGCGAAGACGATCTGCGAAAAGTACGTGTCGCCGCCGCAGACCACCGATTTCGCGATCCTGTTCCTGCCGACCGAAGGCCTGTATGCCGAAGTGATGCGCCGTCCCGGCCTGGCCGACGACCTGCAGCGCAGCTTGCGCGTGACGATCGCCGGCCCGTCGACCCTGAGCGCGCTGCTCAACAGCCTGCAGATGGGCTTCCGTACGCTGGCGCTGGAGAAGCGTTCGTCCGAGGTGTGGCAGGTGCTGGGTGCGGTGAAGACCGAATTCACCAAGTTCGGCGACGTGCTGGCCACCACCAAGGCGACGCTGGAGAAGGCCGCCAAGAACATCGAAAGCGCCGAAGTGCGCAGCCGCCAGATGGCGCGCAAGCTGAAGTCGGTAGAAGCGCTGCCGAGCGAGGCGGCGCAGCTGATGCTGGGCTCAGATCCGCAGGACCCGTAGGGTGGGCGGCTTTGCCGCCCACGCGGTCAGCCGGCGCAAGCGCCGTCGCTGCGCTTATTCGAAGCGCATATCTTCGCATGCAGGATTGCCGCCCCAATTCGGAGCATAAATTCCCGCCCGAACGTAGCGTGCGAACGTCGAGTACGGCCACGCTGACGCTGCCTTGACCAAGCCATGCTTGACTGGATTGAAATGGATGTAGTCGACGTGTCGCTCCATATCGACTTCGTCCCGAATCTGATGCTCCCAGAATCGCCGCTGCCAGATCGGCGCCTCGCGTTGGCGTCGTCGCGATAGCGATAGTGTCGCCTCGTACAAATCACGGCACTTGTAGGACACTTCATGCTTGATCTGTGACCAGCGTGTAGAAAAATTCATGTCGCCATCTGGCAGCGTCCAAATGCAGTGCAGGTGATCTGGCATGAGGACCATCGCATCGATCTGGAACGGTAGGCGAAGACGTACCTTCTCGATGGCAGAACGCAGAGCCTCGCGTACGGGTTCATCGCAAAGGATGGGGCGCCGGCCATGGGTGACGACCGTGAAAAAGAATGATGTACCCGTTATGGCGCGGCGGTAGCAAGACATCGGCGCATAGTACGGCAGCGCTGGATGAAAGATGTGTGGTTGATCAAACGTGAGTTGGCCGCGTGGGCGGCGAAGCCGCCCACCCTACATTAATCCCTCGAACACGAGCACATCGACCATGTCGCCCGCCGCGACATTGCCCTGCTCGTCGTGCAGCACCACCATGCAGTTCGCCTCGGACATCGAGCGCAGGATGCCCGAGCCCTGCGAGCCGGTGATGCGCACTTCCGGCTGGCCATCTGCGCCAGGCGCGAGGATGCCGCGCTGGTATTCGGTGCGGCCGGGCTTCTTGCGGATCGCGCCGCCTGAGCGCGCGCGCAGCAGCGGCAGCGGGGCTTCGGCGCCCATCATGCGCAGCAGGGCCTCGCGCGCGAAGAAGTAGAAGGACACCATCACCGCCACCGGATTGCCCGGCAGCCCGAACAGGAAGGCGCTGCGGCCGTTCGAATGGACGCGGCCGAAGGCCAGCGGGCGTCCGGGACGCATGCCGATCTTCCAGAAGGTCACGTCGCCCAGCTTGGCCATGATCTGCTTGGTGTAGTCGGCCGCGCCGACCGACACGCCGCCCGAGGTGATGATGGCGTCCGCGTTCTCGCAGGCGCTGCGCAGGGCCTCTTCCAAGGCTTGCGGGTCGTCGCGCACGACACCCATGTCGATGATGTCGCAGCCCAGGCGCTGCAGCATGCCGTAGATGGTGTAGCGGTTGCTGTCGTAGACGCAGCCTTCACCCAGCGGCTCGCCGACCGAGCGCAGTTCGTCGCCGGTCGAGAAGAAGGCCACGCGCAGGCGGCGCTGCACCGCGACTTCGGCGATACCGAGCGAGGCCATCATGCCGAGATCGGCGGGGCGCACCACGCGGCCCGCTTGCAAGGCCGGGCTGCCGGCCTTCAGGTCTTCGCCGGCGAAGCGGCGGTTGTCGCCCGCGCGGATCACGCCGGCGGGCAGGGTGACGGTCTCGCCTTCCTGGGTGACGAATTCCTGCGGCACGACGCTGTCGCAACCTTCCGGCATGACACCGCCCGTCATGATGCGCACGCACTCGCCCGCGGCGGGAACCAGGCCGGAAGCATTGCCGGCGTAGGTCGTGCCGATCACGCGCAGCGTCACCGGTGCGTCGGCGCGCAGGTCTTCGCCGCGCAGCGCGAAACCGTCCATGGCCGAGTTGTCATGCGCCGGCACGTTGATCGGCGAGATCACGTCCTTGGCGAGCACGCGGCCGAGTGCGGCGCGCAGCGCGACTTTTTCCACTGCGCGCACCGGCTGCACGAATTCGCGGATGATGTGCTGGGCGTCGCGCACGGGCAGGGCGTCGGGATCGTAGCCGGACAGGCAGCTCGTCACCTTCGCCAGGCTCAAGGGCAGCGTGTCGTCGAAGCCTTGCAGTTCTTCCAGCGTGTTGATGTTGCGGAAAGCGTCGGCATCCTCGAACAGCACCTCGACCGCCTTCAGGTCCTTGTACCAGCCGTCCATGCGGCGTCCGCCCTCGAGCAGGTATTGCGACAGCACCGGCAGCCGGCTCGCCTTCACCAGGCAGAACACCGGATGGGGCTGGGGCCGCATGCCCGGCTCCTGGGTGACGGCAAAGGCGAGGTCCGCATCGTGTTCTTCGACCGCGGCGCTCAGGCGCTCGGCCAGGTCGGGAGGCAGGAAGGGCGAATCGCAGGGCACCGCCAGCAGCCAGGGCGTGACGCAGTGGCGCAGGCCGGCTTCCAGGCCCGCCAGCGGTCCCGCGAAGCCGGGCGTTTCGTCCTGCCAAACCGGCGCGGCCAGCTCCAGCCAGCTATCGATGTTGCGGTTGGCATTGACCATGACCGAGCCGACCTGCGGCAGCAGGCGCTCGATCGCGTGCTGCGCCATCGGTTTGCCGCGGAAGGGCTGCAGGCCCTTGTCCACATTGCCCATGCGCGAGCCACGGCCGCCCGCCAGGATGAGTCCCGTGATGAGTTTCTTGTCCATGTGAGCCCGAAATTAACCGCCGATATACGACATCTCGACCTTCTTGCCGCCGTGCGCCAGCCCCGACGACTCGACGGTGCGCGTTTCCGAATAGCGGTCGGCGCGCCCGCGCCACAGCTGGGCGATCGCGCCCGCGATGTCGGCGTCGCTGCGTTGGCCGCGCAGCAGGGAGCGCAGGTCGTGGCCGCGGGTGGCGAACAGGCAGGTGTAGAGCTTGCCCTCGGTGGACAGGCGCAGGCGGGTGCAGTCGTGGCAGAAGGCTTGCGTGACGCTGGAGATGACGCCGACTTCGCCGCTGCCGTCCAGGTAGCGCCAGCGGGCGGCGGTCTCGCCGCTGTAGTTGGCGGCAAGCGGCGCGAGCGGCAATTCAAGCCCGATCTGGCGCACTACTTCGGCGGAAGGGATGACTTCGTCCATGTTCCAGCCGTTCGAGGCGCCCACGTCCATGTATTCGATGAAGCGCAGGATGAAGGGCGAACCCTTGAAGTGGCGCGCCATCGGCAGGATCTGGTCCTCGTTGGTGCCGCGCTTGACCACCATGTTGACCTTGATCGGCCCCAACCCGGCGGCGTGCGCCGCATCCAGGCCGTGCAGCACGTCGGCCACCGCGAAGTCGACGTCGTTCATGCGCCGGAACACCGTGTCGTCCAGCGCGTCGAGCGAGACCGTGACGCGGTCCAGGCCGGCATCCTTCAGGGCCCGGGCCTTGCGCGCCAGCAGCGAGCCGTTGGTGGTGAGCGTGAGGTCGAGCGGGCGCCCGCTGGGCGTGCTCAGGGAACGCAGCATGCCGACCAGGCCTTCGAGGTTCTTGCGCAGCAGCGGCTCGCCGCCGGTCAGGCGGATCTTCTCGACGCCGTGGGCGATGAACAGGCGCGCCACGCGCGTGATTTCTTCGAAGGAGAGCAGGTCGCCGTGCGGCAGGTAGGCGTAGTCCTTGTCGAAGACCTCTTTCGGCATGCAGTAGACGCAGCGGAAGTTACAGCGGTCGGTCACCGAGATGCGCAGGTCGTGCAGCGGCCGGCCCAGGGCGTCCAGGAGGAGACCGCTTGGCGCTTCCAGCGCGCCCGGGACCGCCATCGCGGGCGAACGCAGGTCGGTAATCGGAATGATTTTGTCAGGCATGCCAATACGATAGCACGACCCCCGCCAGCGCACAGACGGCGATCAGCTTGATCGGCCCCACCTTGTAGCGCAGCAGGGCGATGCTGGCGGCGGCGCCGATGGCGATCGCCCCAGGCCGGACCTGGCCGCCGGCAAAGAACACGTGCTGGCCGAAGAACACGGCCAGGCTGGCGACCACCCCGACCACGGCGGCGGAGATCGCGGTCAGCGGCGCCGTCAGCCGCACGTTGCCGCGCCCCGACTCGACCAGCGGTCCGCCGGCCAGGATGAAGACGAACGAGGGCAGGAAGGTGAACAGGCTCGCTACCAGTGCGCCGGCGATGCCGCCCAGGGCCAGCGCGTCCGGGCCGAACAGCGCATGGGTCCAGCCGCCGACGAAGCCGACGAAGGCCACGATCATGATCAGGGGACCGGGCGTGGTCTCGCCCAGCGCCAGCCCGTCGATCATCTGGGTGGCGCTGAGCCAGCCGTACTTCTCGACCGCGCCCTGCACCACGTAGGGCAGCACGGCATAGGCGCCGCCGAAGGTCATCAGGGCGGCCTTGGTGAAGAACCAGCCCATGCGCGCCAGCGTCCCATCCACGCCATACACGGCGGCAAGCACGAGCCAGGCGGCGAGCGCCAGGCCGATGCCGATGAGCAGGGCCTTGAGCAGGGCACGCAGCGAGAAGCGGGCGTGCGCCGGGCTGGGTGTATCGTCGTCGATCAGGGCGGGGCCATAGTGCTTGCGGTCGGCCGGGTGTCCGCCGCCGGGCTGGAAGCGCTGGGGCCAGAGACGGCCGCCGGCGAAGCCGGCCGTTGCTGCGGCCAGCACGATCAGCGGGAAGGGAATGTCGAGCAGGGCGATGGCGACGAAGGCCAGCGCGGCGATGGCGGCGAGCATGCCGTTGCGCAGGGTGCGCGTGCCGATGCGCCAGGCGGCGGCGATGACGATCGCCACCACGGCCGGCTTGATGCCGGCCATGATGCCGGCGATGACCGGCAGGTGGCCCCAGGTGAGGTAGATCCAGGACAGGCCGGTCAGGAGGACCAGCGAGGGCAGGATGAACAGCAGCCCGGCCAGGATGCCGCCCCAGGTGCGGTGCAGGAGCCAGCCGATGTAGACCGCCAGCTGGGTCGCCTCGGGGCCGGGCAGCAGCATGCAGTAGTTCAGGGCGTGCAGGAAGCGCTGCTCGGAAATCCAGCGGCGGCGCTCGACCAGTTCGCCGTGCATCAGGGCAATCTGGCCGGCGGGGCCGCCGAAGCTGATGAAGCCGAGCTTGAGCCAGTAGAGCAGGGCTTCGCGGAAGCTGATGGGGGCGGGGGATTGCATGCTTGTCATCGTAACCCAGCAATATGACTTATTGCTTGCGGGCGCGACTTCGGTGAGGAAATTGGATCCCGGCCTGCGCCGGGATGACGGTCTTTAGGCCAAGTGAACAAAATTGGTGCGACGTTTAGCCACTACCTCAAGCACGTCGTTCCGGCGAAGGCCGGAACCCAATTTTGCTGGCGTACCGTGAACGCCAAACAAAAAGGGAAGCCCGGTGGGCTTCCCTTTTCGCTACGACAGCAAGCTAGCGCTTACTGGCGCGTATCCACCTGGATCAGCGGCTCGTCCACCGGCGCCTGGACCGGCTTGCGGGCGCGGCCGACGCGCTGCGGAGGATTGGCCTGGGCGGCGGCTTCCTGGGCGGCGCGCAGCTTTTCCGGATCGGTCGATGCGAGCTGCAGGCCGGCCTTGGACAGCAGGTCGTTCATGTCGATCGGCGCGGCGCTCGGTGCAGGAGCCGGTGCCGGCGCAGCGGCGACGGGCGCCGGGGCTGCCTGCACAGGCTCGGCAGCCACCGGAGCGACCGGAGCAACCGGAGCAACCGGAGCAACCGGCGCAGCCGGTGCTTCAGCCACAGGCGCCGGTGCCGGCTCTGCAGCCGGGGCGGCCGGGGCCTTCAGGGCAGCCATCGATGCCGCGGTCGGGAAGACCCACGGACCACGTTCCACTGCCGCAGCCACTGCCGGAGCAGCTTCGGCAACCGGTGCCGGCGCGGCAACCGGAGCCGGTGCAGCCGCAGCAGCCACGGCGTCCGCTTCGGCCTTCGCCTTGGCAGCCACCGATGCAGCGGTCGGGAAGGGCCACGGACCCTGTTCGCCGGCAGCCTTCGCCTTCGGCGCAGACTTGGCCTGGGCCGCGACCTTGGCGGCTTCCTCGTCGGCGACCGGCGTGAAGGCCGGGGCGCCGTCGATGCCTTCTGCCGATTCCATACCTTCGACCTGGTCACGGTCGCGGCGGTTGCGGTTGCGGCCACCGCGGCGGCGGCGGCGGCGCGGCTCGTCGCCGCCTTCGGCGTCCAGTTCCTCGCCGTTGGCGCCCGGTGCTGCCACTTTCACCGCGTGGTCCAGCACGTCGCCGTGCGGGGTGGTGGTCGACAGTTCGCTTTCGTCGCTCGGGGCCGGGACGGCCTGCAGCTTCAGCTCTTCCGCCTTGGCTTCGACCGGCTGCTGGACGGCGCGCTCGGTGCGCTCGCCACGCGGCTGGCGCGGTGCGCGTTCCTTGCGTTCGCCCGGCTCGCGCTCGGCGCGCGGCGCGGCCGCTGCGGTGTCGAGCTGCTCACGCGGCTCGCGCGGTGCGCGTGCTTCGCGCGGCTCACGCTTCTCGCGCGGCTGGCGGGCCGGCTTGGCTTCGGCTTCCACCGGCTTGACGCCTTCTTCAAGCTTGGCAGTCAGGTCGCGCTCGTCGCGGTCACGGCCACCCTTGGCGCCGCGGCCGTTGCGGGTGCGCTGGCCATTGCGGCCGGCGCGTTCGCCGCGCTCGGCTGCAGCTGCCGGTGCGGCCGGCTTTTCAGCCACCACGGGCGCCGGTGCCGGCGCCGGCGGGATCGGCTCGCCCATGAAGAATTTCTTGATGCGGGCGAAGAAGCCCAGCTCGCTTGGTGCCGGTGCGGCTGGCGCCGGAGCCGCGACCGGGGCTGCCGGGGCGGCGGCCTTGGCCGGCTTGGCCGCTTCGCTGCGGTCCACCATCGGGGCCGGCTGGGCCGGGGTGATGGTCTTGACCACGGCTTCCTGGCGCGGCTTGGCTTCTTCCTTCTGGCGCTTGGCGAAGCCCATGTCGGTCTCGGCCGATTCCGCCATGGTGTAGCTGGCGGCGGCGTCTTCCAGGCGCGGGTCGTCGTGCTTGATGCGCTCGAGCTTGTAGTGCGGGGTGTCCAGATGCTTGTTCGGGATCAGGATCACGGTGATGCGGTGGCGGTTCTCGATCTTGAGCACTTCGCCGCGCTTCTCGTTCAGCAGGAAGGCGGCGACGTCGACCGGCACCTGCACGTGGATCGCGGCCGAGTTCTCCTTCATGGCCTCTTCCTGGATGATGCGCAGGACTTGCAGGGCCGAGGATTCGGTATCGCGGATGTGGCCGGTGCCCGAGCAGCGCGGGCAGGTCACGTGCGAGCCTTCCGACAGGGAAGGACGCAGGCGCTGGCGCGAGAGCTCCATGAGGCCGAAGCGCGAGATCTTGCCCATCTGGACGCGTGCACGGTCATGGTGCAGGGCTTCCTTCAGGCGGCTTTCCACCTCGCGCTGGTTCTTGGCCACTTCCATGTCGATGAAGTCGATCACGATCAGGCCGCCCAGGTCGCGCAAGCGCAGCTGGCGGGCCACTTCGTCGGCCGCTTCGCAGTTGGTGTTGAAGGCGGTGGTTTCGATGTCGGAGCCGCGCGTGGCGCGTGCCGAGTTGACGTCGATGGAAACCAGGGCTTCGGTGTGGTCGATGACGATCGCGCCGCCCGATGGCAGCGGCACGGTGCGCGCGTAGGCGGTCTCGATCTGGTGTTCGATCTGGAAGCGCGAGAACAGCGGCACGTCGTCGCTGTAGCGCTTCACGCGGTGCGCCATGTCCGGCATCACGTGCGACATGAATTGCTGCGCCTGGTCGAAAATCTCGTCGGTGTCGATCAGGACTTCGCCGATGTCCGGCTGGAAGTAGTCGCGGATCGCGCGGATCACCAGCGAGCTTTCCTGGTAGATCAGGAACGGACCGGCGGCCGACTTGCCGGCGCCTTCGATCGCGCGCCACAGCTGCATCAGGTAGTTCAGGTCCCACTGCAGTTCTTCGACCGTGCGGCCGATGCCGGCGGTGCGGGCGATGACCGACATGCCCTGCGGCAGGTCGAGCTTGTCCATGGTTTCGCGCAGTTCCTGGCGCTCTTCACCTTCGACGCGGCGCGACACGCCGCCGCCGCGCGGGTTGTTCGGCATCAGGACCAGGTAGCGGCCGGCCAGCGAGATGAAGGAGGTCAGTGCGGCACCCTTGTTGCCGCGTTCCTCTTTCTCGACCTGGACCATGATTTCCTGGCCTTCCTTGAGGGCTTCCTTGATCGTGCAGTTACGCACGTCGACGCCATCGCGGAAATAAGAACGGGCAACTTCCTTGAAGGGGAGGAAACCGTGGCGGTCTTCGCCGTAGGAAACGAAGCAGGCTTCGAGGGAGGGTTCGATGCGGGTGATGACACCCTTGTAGATATTGGACTTGCGTTGCTCGCGACCGGCGGTCTCGATATCGATGTCGATCAGCTTCTGGCCGTCGACAATCGCTACGCGCAGCTCCTCTTGCTGCGTAGCATTAAACAACATGCGTTTCATTTTTATTAACTCCGCGACCCGAAGGCCGTGTCATGCCGCGCTGGTTAGGCGCGGCGAAAGTACAGGGAATGTACGCGGAGAAGGAATGCTGGAGGGGGGAATACCCGGAACGGGGCAGGGCGACGCAATGCATCGCTGCCGCACGGGGCGCAGTGGAGTCGAACGTCATTGTCTACGCACGCCGCAACCAGCAGCTGGTCCGCCTGCCACCACGTTGGGGTGGGCACGGCGGAGACAGCGGGGCGGTGTGCAACAACGAGCCAAACCGTAGCCAGCGAACAACCAAGACTTCGATACCGAGGCGATCAATCAGCCTTCCGTAACGCTCAGCCTTCAGGTGAGGCTGACATCGGGTCGGGCCACAACGACAAGCGTTATCGACACCATCAACCGGCGAGCCGCGAACGGCGCGGCTTGCCGGTACTTATCCATACAAATCCAAACAGTCCATCCTGCATCCAGCCACCCAACCCGATTGCAACTGCAGGTGCAACCCTGATTCGCGCCTGAATGTGCGTACACGTTTTTTTCCACCGAATTTGCTCATGGCGGGGCCGGTGGAGCGCGCCCCTGTGTAAAATATCGTTTTAATTCTTACACCAGCAGAGGTTTGACCGCCGCCTGTCGATTATATATTCAAAATGAAGGACTTAGAGAGAATTTCTGGGAAGACAATGCGAACAGTGGTACAGAACGATGTTGTTCCCCCTTCATCACAGCCAACAATCCAGGCGCAGTTCGTGACAATCACCGAGGAAGAGGCCGGCCAGCGCATCGATAACTATCTGTTGCGCGTCTGCAAAGGCGTCCCGAAAAGCCACATCTACCGCATCCTCCGTTCGGGGGAAGTGCGGGTCAACAAGGGCCGCATCGACCAGCTGTACCGCCTCGTCGAAGGCGACCTGGTGCGCATTCCGCCGATCCGCATCGCCGAGAAGGCCAGCCAGCAGGCCACGCCCGGCGTCGAGTTCCCGATCGTGTTCGAGGACACGCACCTGCTCGTCATCGACAAGCCGGCCGGCGTCGCCGTGCACGGCGGCTCGGGCGTGTCCTATGGCGTCATCGAGCAGCTGCGCGCGGCGCGGCCGCAGGCCAAGTTCCTGGAACTGGTGCACCGGCTCGACCGCGAGACATCGGGCCTGCTGCTCATCGCCAAGAAGCGCTCGGCCTTGACCAACCTGCACGACCAGATGCGCGACGGCGTGACCGACAAGCGCTACCTCACCGCGGTGCTTGGCGACTGGACCAACAAGCGCCAGCATGTAAAGCTCCCTTTACATAAATTCACGACGCCGGACGGCGAGCGCCGCGTGGTGGTGCAGGCCGGCGGCCAGGAAGCGCACACGGTGTTCAACCTGAAGCGCAAGTGGAAGGACTTTGCCCTGCTCGAGGCCGAGCTCAAGACCGGCCGCACGCACCAGATCCGCGTGCACCTGGCCTCGAGCGGCTTTCCGATCCTCGGTGACGAGAAATACGGCGATTTTGCATTGAACAAGCAGCTTCAGAAGGCAACTGCCGAGCGCGGGGCGCTCAAGCGCATGTTCCTGCACGCTTACCAGATCACGTTTACCCACCCCGACACCGGCCAGCCGCTGACCTTGCGCGCGCCGCTGCCGGCCGAGTGCGACCGATTCTTGGTAAGCTTGGGGCAACCACTTATATAAATATAGAAACGTAGGGTGGGCGGGTTCCCCGCCCACGCGGTGATTGTTGAGGATTGAATGGCCGATCACGATGATCTTGCAGCTGGTTGACCGCGTGCGCGGGAGACCCGCCCACCCTACAAAAACATACAATGCCAAGAAAGCAATTTGACCTGATCGTTTTCGACTGGGACGGCACGCTGATGGACAGCACGGCGGCGATCGTCCGCTGTATCCAGTCGGCGGCCCGCGACCTCGGGCTGCCGGTACCGAGCGACGCCTCGGCCTCGCACGTGATCGGCCTCGGCCTGTCCGAGGCCATGCAGGCGGTGCTGCCGGACATCGACCCGGTGCTGTACCCGCGCATGGTGGAGCGCTACCGCTACCACTTCCTGACCAAGGACCACGAACTGGTGCTGTTCAAGGGAGTTCGCGAGATGTTGACCGATCTTGCGCAGCAGGGCTACTTCCTGGCGGTGGCCACGGGCAAGAGCCGCGTGGGCCTGAACCGCGCCATGAACGCGGCCGGCCTGCTGGCCATGTTCGACGCCACCCGCTGCGCCGACGAGACCTTCTCCAAGCCGCACCCGGCCATGCTGCAGGAACTGACGCGCGAACTGGGCCAGGACCTGCGCCGCACCGTGATGATCGGCGACACCACCCACGACCTGATGATGGCGAACAATGCCGGCGCCGCCGGTATCGCGGTCGAATTCGGCGCCCATCCGGTGCACCAGCTGCAGGCCTGCGAGCCGATCTTCTCGGCCCGCTCGATCCCTGAGCTGCACACCTGGCTGCTGGAAAACGCGTAACGATGACCGACGATAGCAGCCTGTTCGTATGCGAAGCATCCGCGCTGCTCGACGGCGGCAAGGGTGTGCGCTTTCCGGTTATTGCCTTTGGGCATCCGGCGACCGGCTTTGTGGTACGTTATGCGGGTAAACCATTTGCTTACCTGAACCGTTGTGCGCACGTACCCATCGAACTCGACTGGTCGGAGGGCGATTTTTTCGAGTCGAGCGGCCTGTACCTGATGTGCGCGACCCACGGGGCGGTGTACCAGCCGGACACCGGCAAGTGCGCCGGCGGACCGTGCCGCGGCGGCCGGCTGCGGCCGATCGCCGTGAGCGAACGGGATGGCGGCATCTGGTGGCAGCCCGATGAGATGGTGTGCGCGCCCGCGCCGTGAATGGCGCGGACGCCCTGTAGTGTAACAATATCGAAACCGGAATGTTGAGCGAATGAGCGAGCAAGCGAGTCACGACCACGATCCCTCCAGCCAGGCCGACAAACGGCTTGCCGCCGATCCCAGCATCGGCAACTGGGAACGCGCGACCCTCGAAAAACTGGTGTTTGCCACCGTGCAGGAGCGCCGCGCCGCGCGCCGCTGGGGCATCTTCTTCAAGCTGAGCTTCCTGCTGGTCGCGATCCTGGCACTGGTCACGTATTACGATTCCAGCATCGGCTTCGGCGGCGACGAAAACCTGGGCCGCCACACGGCCTTGATCGAAATCAACGGCGAGATCGAAGCCGAAGGCAGCGGCGCGGCCGACACCGTGATCCCCTCGCTGAACAAGGCCTTTTCCGACGCCGGTTCGGCCGCGGTGGTACTGCGCATCGACAGCCCGGGCGGCAGCCCGGTGCAGGCCGGCATCATCGTCGACGAGATCCAGCGCCTCAAGCGCGGCTACCCGGACAAGCCCCTGTACGTGGTGGTGGACGAGATCTGCGCCTCGGGCGGCTACTACATCGCCTCGGCGGCCGACCGCATCTATGTGAACAAGGCCTCGATCGTCGGTTCGGTGGGTGTGCTGATGGACAGCTTCGGCTTTGTCGGCACCATGGAAAAGCTGGGCGTCGAGCGGCGCCTGCTCACCGCCGGCGAGAACAAGGGCTTCCTCGACCCGTTCAGCCCGCAGTCCGACAAGCACAAGGCGCACGCCCAGGCGATGCTGAACGAAATCCACCAGCAGTTCATCTCGGTGGTGCGCGCCGGCCGCGGCAAGCGCCTGAAGGAAACCCCGGAAACCTTCTCCGGTCTGTACTGGACCGGGGAACGGGCAGTGGCGATGGGCCTGGCCGATGGCTACGGCACCGTCGACACCGTGGCGCGCGACATCGTCAAGGCCGAGGACATCGTCGACTACACCGCCCACGAGGGCTTGCCGGAGCGTGTGCTGAAGAAATTCGGCGCGGCAGTGGGCAATGGCGCGGTGAAGGCCGCCTACAAGGGAGCTGTTCCGCAGCTTCGTTGATATTTTGCTTGCATCCTGCGGAACATGTTCTATATTGAGGTGGTGCGACTCGAGGGCGGACTGGCAAGACAGCAAACGTCATCGCCACCCGGATCGAGAGCCGCACCCCAACTGCACACCAGGTGCAGCTTCGAGAGAATTCAATTCCTCACAGTAGTGATCCTTCTCAGGAAGTGGAAACGACGGCCTTGGCCGTCGTTTTCATTTACTGGGCAGGAACTACGTGCAGGTACCGATCTGCTGGGTATCGCCATCGCGCACCGGCTGGCAGCCGGCAGGCCGCGCAGCAGGCAGCGCACGGGAGACATCCTCGTACTGGCTGAAGCCGCCGCGATCGAGCCAGGCCTGGAAATCGCGCCGGGCAGCGGCATACCAGGCGGCACGCAGCGCCGGCGCACCATGATGCAGGTGGGGAATGTGGCCACCATGCTGCCAGCGCGACAGCGCCAGCCGGGTGGGGAACAGGGCAGCATGGAATCTGGCCATCTGGCGCCGCTCGGCAGGATCGGCTGCTTGCGGAAGAACTCCATCGGTCGGTTGCGCGTCGGTATGCACGGTCTTGTCCTATTAGTCTGGGCGAGGACGTATGCGCTAAAGATATCCTCGTGTCGTTAGGTGGATTCCTAACGCGTTGAAGTCTATCAATCAGAATCTTCCTAGGCTTGACGCGCATCAAATGTGCGGAAGCATCCGAAGGCCTGTCGGAATATTACTTACCTCAAATGGGTAATCAGCGCCAGGGAAACGGGCGCGGGCAGCGCTTTGTCGGGACAGCCCCTTCTGTTAAAGTGGCGCCCCATGAGCAAACTATCCCTGGACCGGATCCTGCAATCGCAGGGATTCGGCACCCGCAAATACTGCCGCGCGCTGATCGAGGACGGCGACGTGCTGGTCAACGGCGCGGTCGAAGACAATTACAAGGCCACGTTCGATACGACCGACCTGGTGCTGACGGTGTTCGACGAGGAGTGGCGCTACCGCGAACACCTCTATCTTGCGCTGTACAAGCCGGCCAACTACGAGTGCTCGCGCAAGCCGAGCCACCACCCCGGCGTATTGACCCTGCTGCCCGAGCAGTTCGGGTGGCGCGAGGTGCAGCCGGTCGGCCGCCTCGACCACGACACCACCGGACTGCTCCTGATGTCGGACGACGGCCCCTTCATCCACGCCCAGTCCTCGCCCAAGCGCCACGTGCCCAAGGTTTACCAGGCCACCACCGCCGAGCCGGTCACCGAGGCGCTGGTCGAGCAGATGCTGGCCGGGGTGCAGCTGCACGACGAGCCGGCGCCGCTCAAGGCGGTATCCTGCGTGCAGCGCGGCGAGCACCTGCTCGAGATCGTGCTGGAGCAGGGCAAGTACCACCAGGTCAAGCGCATGCTGGCGGCCGCGGGCAACCATTGCAGCGCGCTGCACCGTTCGCAGATCGGCGGGCTGACGCTGGAATCGCTCGGGCTCAAGGAAGGGGAGTGGTGCTACCTGGAGCCGGAACAGCTGGCGCTGCTGGTGCCGTAGGGTGGGCGGCTATGCCGCCCACGCGGTGATAGTTAGCAGCAAGATCATCCGGCACGAACGCGGAGCAGTCAACAATCACCGCGTGGGCGTTCCTAATTCCGGGCATTGCCCGAAATTACCCCGCCCACCCTACGGGCTCCAGTCCAAACGGCCGCACCTGGCGCCCCGCCTTTTCCACCCGCCGCGCCATGCTCTGCAGGTCGAGCGGCCGGGTGAGCCGGTGGCGCGCCAGCGCCGCGGCGCCGACCGCGACCGCATCCGCGCCGAAGCGCGAAGTGCGGATCTCCGGCGCATTCAGGAGCGCGGCATCGGCGTAGCCGGCCAGCACCCGGCGTGCCGGCGCGATCAGGGTGTCGCCCAGGCTGAGCGCCGGCCCGCCGATGACGATCGCCATCGGGTCGAACGCGGCCCACAGGTTGTTCAGCAGTACCCCGAGCTGTTCCCCGGCCGCGCTCACCGCCGCGCAGGTCTGCTGCTGTCCCTGCGCCACCTTCTCGAACAGCCGCTCGAGCGCCGCACGGCTCGGCTTCTCGGCGCCCAGCAATGAGCCCAGCCCGATCAGCGCGTCCGCGCAGCCGCGGCGCCCGCACGAGCAGCGCGGCCCGTTGGCCTGCAGGATCGCGTGCCCGACTTCGCCCGCGAAACCGTTCAGGCCGGTAAGCAGGTTGTCGCCGACGATCACGCCGGCGCCCACGCCATAGCCGATCGACAGGTAGACCAGTGGGTCGGTGCCCGACTGCCCGGTGAATTCGAACTCGGCCAGCGCCGCGACGTTCGCCTCGTTCTGCATGTACAGCGGCAGCCCGTCCAGCGGCGTGCCGGCGAAATGCGCGCGCAATTGGCTGTCCACGTCGACGTTGCGCCAGCCCAGGTGGGGCGCATAGCGCAGCATGCCGAGCGTCTCGTCCACCCCCCCATGCAGGCCGACGCCGACGCCCAGCACCTGGCGTGCGCCGCTTGTCCCGGTCGAGCGCCCGAGCCGGCGCGCCAGCCGTACCAGCCCGCCAGCCACCAGCTTGATGCAGGACGCCGGGTCGGCGCTGTCGTCGTAGCTGACCACGCGTGTGTCGAGCACTTCGCCGAGGAGGTTGGTGGCGAGCACGCGCGCTTCGTCCACGCCGATCTCCGCGCCGAGCAGGGCCAGGCGGCCCGGATCGAGGTGCAGCGGCGTCGCGCGCCGGCCCACTTCGCCGGTGGCGATCAGCTCGCGCTCGGTCAGCCAGCCTTCGTCCACCAGGTCGCGCACCAGCATGCTGATCGTCGACTTGGTCAGCCCCAGCACCTCGGCCAGCGAGGCGCGCGACAGTCCAGGCTGGGTGCTGACCTGCCGCACCAGGGCCATCCGGTTGAGTTGCTTGAGTAATTGGTGGTCACCGGTGACGGGCATGGGTCAATAAAGGTAAGTGAGTGTGAAGATTATGCAACACCAGCAGTCACACAAAAAAATTTTTACGCGTATGCACGGCCGGATGGAGCATGGCAAGTATAACCACCTCCTTGCAGAAATATCACTGATCCGGAAAAACGCGAAGTCCTTGATTTTGCTGTGAAATCGATTTCATAAATCATCTCGAGCGCACGGTCGACAGCGCCAATTAGCTAGCCCGGCGACCCTTAGATCGTATCCACAATGAATTTTTTGTATTGACTCATGGTGTTTTAACACGAAGTTCGTTTGTTCGACGAATTGACTAATTCAAACATCGCCTTTACTCTTTCGTCAATACAAAAAGTCCGAGCGGCAATTTATAAGCCAAGGCGATGCAGCAATCGCACGCGGCACAAACGGACACGGCCCCACTACAAAGTTCCAATCAGGTGTTTTCGATGACACCACCAGCGGCACGTTCCCACCCGGGCGCGGCCATATTTGTAGAAGAGAGGAGACACAGTGCTGCACACATCAAAAAAGGGTAATTCGCGCTACCCGGGTACCAAGCGTCGTTTGATCACCCTGGCCGTGGCGAGTGCCTGCGCCACCCTGGTCGCTCAGGCGCATGCGCAGGAAGCGAACACCGCCGCCGTCGCCAACGCGGCCGATCCGGCCAACACCGCGGCCCCCACCGCCGCCAACACCGTGGTCGTGACCGGCATCCGCGCCGCCATGCAGTCGACGCTGAACCTGAAGCGCAATTCGGACGGCTTCGTCGACGGCATCGCGGCCGACGACATCGGCAAGTTCCCCGACACCAACCTGGCCGAAGCGCTGCAGCGCATCAGCGGCGTGTCGATCGACCGCAACCGCGGCGAAGGCGCCCTGGTCACCGTGCGCGGCGTCGGCCCGGACCTGAACCTGGTGCTGCTCAACGGCCGCCAGATGCCGACCGCGAACCTGGGCGATCAGTCCGGCCGCGCCTTCGACTTCAGCAACCTGGCGGCGGAAGCCGTGTCGCAGATCCAGGTGTACAAGAGCGTGCGTGCCGACGTCACCCCGGGCGGCATCGGCGCCACCCTGAACGTCATGACCGGCCGTCCGCTCGACCTCGGCAAGCAGGCCAGCTTCGGGGCCAAGGTGATGTACGACGAGTCGAACAACAACCTGCCCGACCAGAACAAGGCCAGGCGCTCGGCCACCCCGGAAATCTCCGGCCTGTACAGCAATACCTGGAACGACGGCATGTTCGGCCTGTCCGCCAGCGCCAGCTACCAGGAACGCAACATGGGCATCAACACGGCCGCCATCATCAACGGCTGGCTGGGCCCGTTCAAGATGGGCGATACGAGCGACGGCGCGATCCCGCAGCCGAACAACCCGAACTTCGTCAACATCAAGAACCCGCCGAGCGGCAACGACCTGTACCTGTCGCCACAGAACATGTCGTACAAGATGAATGGCTACCAGCGCCAGCGCACCAACGGCCAGCTGACCTTCCAGTTCCGCCCGGTCAAGGAGCTGACCACCACCCTGGACTACACCTTCGCCGAGAACAAGCTCCAGCATCGCTACAGCGAGCTGTCCGCCTGGTTCGGTCACAACATGGACATCCAGGGCGCCCAGTTCAGCGGCGGCCCGCTTTCCTCGCCGCTGTACTACGAAGAGCGCTACACCAGCCCCCAGGACATCTCGATGAACGGCGGCGACTCCGCCCGCAAGTCGACCCTGAACTCGCTCGGCTTCAACACCCAGTGGCGCGCCACCCCGGACCTGACCCTGAGCTTCGACGCCCACCACTCGGTGGCCGAAGCGAAGTCGGACAGCCCCTACGGCTTCAACAACGACCTGGCCACCGCCAGCTTCAGCCGCGGCATCACGCGCGCCGATTTCACCAGCGAGATGCCGGTGCTGTCGATCCAGGGCGCCGACTTCGTCGGCAGGCCGCACCAGGTCGCGGGCTCGTGGTTCCAGGATGGCCGCAACGAAATGACGCTCGACCAGGCCCAGCTGGGCGGCAAGCTGAAACTGTTCGAAAGCTCGGGCCTGAACTTCGGGGTGGCCTTCACCAAGAACAAGAACGAGTCGATCTTCCAGCAGGTGCAGCGCGATACCTGGGGCGGCACCGTGCCGGTCACGTCGAATGCCTATGACCAGAGCTTGTGGCACGCGGATAACCTGCGCAACTACTTCAGCAAGCTCGGCGGCGCGGACAATCCAGCCCTGTTCACCCAGATCCACCCCTTCGATTTCGAAGGCGTGCGCAACGCCGCCATTGCGATCACCGGCGACCGCGCCGGCTACACCCCGAGCCTGGCCAACCCGGCCTACGACCGCACCACGATCGAGAAGACCAAGTCGCTCTACTTGCAGTTCAACACCGACTGGGACACCGCGATGCCGATGCACACCGGGATCGGTTTCCGCTACGAGCAGACCCGGGTCTCGTCGACCGGCCTGACCAAGGTGCCGACCGGCATCCGCTGGATCTCGGAAAACGAGCTGCCGGTCGACTTCGGATCGCAGACCTTCGAGACGCTGGAAGGCAAGTACAACAACTTCCTGCCGAGCATTGACTGGGACATCGAGCCGCGCTCCGACATGAAAGTGCGCGCCAGCTATGGTGTGTCGATCGGCCGTCCGCGCTACGACCAGATCGCCGGCGGCAGCACCTACGGCACTACCGCCAGCGTCACCGGCGTGACGGTCAGCCGCGGCAACCCGGCGCTGGAGCCGGTCAAATCCAAGAACCTGGACCTGTCGGCCGAGTGGTACTACAACAAGCAGAGCATGCTCTCGCTGGGCCTGTTCCACAAGAAGCTGACCGACTACACGGGTTCGACCGTGATCACCGAGGGTTCGCCGAGCGCGACCACGCCGGTGGGCGGGGCCTACTGGAATGCGGCGGTGGCCTCCGGCTGCTCGGTCTCGAACCGGATCTGCATCCGCAACTACATCCTGCGCAATTACGCCGGCCAGCCGGGCGTGACCTACACCGGCGACAACTCGGCCGGCGTGGCCCAGGGCACGATCACCGGGGTCGCGGGCAATCCGGCGCTGCCTTACCAGGTGTCCACCCTGGTCAACTCGCAGGGCGACACCCTGAAGGGCGCGGAGGTCAACTGGCAGCACATGTTCGCCAACGGCTTCGGCTTCCAGGCCAACTACACCTATGTGAAGTCGGGCCTGACCTATGACGATCTGGGCGTGGGCAACCAGTTCGCGCTGGTCGGCCTGTCGGACTCGGCCAACATCGTCGGCATCTACGAAGACACGAACTGGTCGGTGCGCGCAGCCTACAACTGGCGCGACCGCTTCCTGTCCTCGACCGCCGACAACGGCAAGCCCAACCCGAGTTATGTCGAGCCCTACGGCCAGCTGGACCTCTCGATCGGCTACAACCTCAGCAAGAACCTGAGCCTGTCCCTCGAGGCGATCAACGTCAACGACGCGACCCAGCGTGTCCATGGCCGCTCCGAGATGCAGGTGCTGCAGGTATCGACCGGCGGCCGCCGCTACATGGTGGGCGCCCGCTACAAGTTCTAAGTTCTTGGTGCCGGGCGGCACCCGCTGCCGCCTTTCCGACAGGCCGTGTTCGTGCCAATGCCAGTCATTCAGGAGGTTCTGTAGGGTGGGCGGGTTCCCCGCCCACGCGGTGATAGTTGCAGTAGTAGCAGTCGTACAGGCTGCAGTACCGTGATTTGACCGCGTGGGCGGGAGACCCGCCCACCCTACGAATGACAGATATTGGTTCTTCCTGCGGCCTGTTTTTTTACATGCATGGCTTCGCCTGTGCGAAACTTCAATCATGAGCCAATCCGTTTTGCTGCACAGCCTGGAACACAAGGACCTGCGCGTCATTCCCGAACGCAGCGCCGCCTATGGCGACGACGTGATGTTCAGCCTGACTTTCCCGCAGGAGTTCCGCCAGGTCCAGGCCCATTACCCGATCGTCTTTCGCGCCAACGGCGACGCCGCCGGCTACGAGGCGCTGGCGCTGTTCGGCTTCGAGAGCGGGGAGAACCTGTTCCTGGGCCCGCAAGGCTGGGATGCCCACTACATCCCGCTGAACATCGAACGCCGGCCCTTCCTGATCGGCCGCCATGGCGACGAGCTGAACATCCACATTGACATCGACCACCCGCGCGTGAGCCGGACTGAGGGGCAGGAACTGTTCCTGCCCTACGGCGGCACCAGCCCCTACCTGGAACGCATCCATTCGGTGCTGCTGACCCTGCACCAGGGCCTGCAAGCCATGCCGGCCTTCGTGGACGCGCTGGTAGAGCACGCGCTGCTCGAATCCTTCGTTGCCGACATCGAGTTGAACGACGGCTCGCAGCACCGCCTGATGGGCTTTTATACGATTAACGAGGAGCGCCTGCAGGCGCTGCCGGGCGCCGCGCTCGAGCGCCTGAGCCGCGGCGGCCACCTGGAGGCGATCTACATGGCGGTGGCCTCGCTCGCCAACTTCCGCGACCTGATCGCGCGCCGCGAGCGTCGAGAGAGCCGCCATGCTGCCTGAACCCGCGCCGATCCGCGAGCTCGACCGCAGCGTGCCGGGTGTGCTCGGCGACGCACTGCTGACCTCGACCGAACCGGTGGTGCTGCGCGGGCTGGCGTCGAGCTGGCCGATGGTCGCCAGGGCGCACGCCTCGCAGCAGGAGGCGGGCGCCTACCTGCGCCGCTTCTACCGCGGCGAACAGGTGCTGGCCTTCCTGGGCGCGCCCGAGATGGCGGGGCGCTACTTCTACAACGAGGACCTGAGCGGCTTCAATTACGCCGCCATCAAGGCGCCGCTCGACAAGGTGCTGGAAGAACTGGAAGACCACAAGGACGACGTGCGCCCGCCCTCGGTCTACGTCGGTTCCACGATGATCGACCACTACCTGCCGGGCTTCCGTTCCGAGAACGACCTCGACCTGGGCGGGCGCGTGCCGCTGGTGAGCATCTGGATCGGCAACCGCTCGCGCATCGCCGCCCACTACGATGTGCCGGACAACATCGCGGTCGTGGCCGCGGGCCGGCGCCGTTTTACCTTGTTCCCGCCGGAGCAGGTGTCGAACCTGTACATCGGGCCGCTCGACTTCACCCCGGCCGGGCAGGCGATCAGCCTGGTCGACTTCGCCAAGCCCGACCTGGAGCGCTTCCCGCGCTTCGCGCAGGCCATGGAGCAGGCCCGGTCGGCCGAACTGGGGCCGGGCGACGCGCTCTTCATTCCCTCGATGTGGTGGCATCACATCGAAGCGCTCGAGCCCTTCAACGCGCTGGTGAATTACTGGTGGCGCCAGTCGGCGCCGCACATGGATTCGCCGGTAAGCAGCCTGATGCTGGCGCTGCTCACCATGCGCGATCTCCCGCCCGCCCAGCGGCGCGCCTGGCAGGAGCTGTTCCGCCACTACGTCTTCGAAAGCGATGGCAGCGAGGCGGCCCATATTCCGCCACGGGCGCGCCGGATGCTGGCCCCCCTGGACGCGGATGGCGCCCGCGCGCTGCGCATCCAGCTGCTGAACAGGTTGAACCGGTAGGGTGGGCGGCTGCAAACGGTGCGCCATCATCCCGGGTTTTCCGCGACACTGCTGTTGACAAACCGTCATGTCATGGGCACGCTTGCCCCTGTCATTGCGTCCATACAGCCGTTTCCGAAGAAAGCCCATGCATTTGAAGAAGATCCCCGCAGCCCTGCTGCCCGTCCTGCTCGCCACTCCAGCCTTCGCCCAACAGGCGACCCTAACGGTAACCCAGCAACTGGCCGACTGCACCAAGCTGGTTGACACCAGAGAGCGCCTGGCCTGCTTCGACAGCCTGGCGGCGGCCCATGGCGCCACGCCTGCCGCGCCCGCCGTCCTTGCCGCGCCGGCCCAGGGCTCGGAGGTCGCCTCCGTTCCCGGCCAGCAGCCGACCGCGTTCCCGGCCAAGCCGCAGCCGAACCCGGCCGCTTCGGTCGATCCGGCGGTCGAAGCGGCCGCCGAGTACACCATGGACTCGCACTGGGAACTGAACGAGAAGCACCGCCGCGGCATCTTCGTGTTCCGCCCGCACCGGCAGAACTACCTGATCGCGACCCGCACCCACCGCCCCAACGAGGCGCCCTACCAGCCTTTCCGCGCGGTCGACTTCACCGGCAAGCTGTCGCACGCCGAGCTGCAGTACCAGCTCGGCTTCAAGATGAAGGCGGTCGAGACGGCCTTCGAGCTGCCGATCGACGTGTGGTTCGGCTACACTCAGAACAGCTTCTGGCAGGCCGACAACAGCGAAGCTTCCAGCCCCTTCCGCGAGACCAACTACCAGCCCGAGGTGATGGTGGTGACGCCGCTGAATTTCAGCGTTTTCGGCGCCAACCTGAAGTACCTGAACCTGGGCCTGGTCCACCAGTCGAACGGCCAGACCTCGACCCTGTCGCGCAGCTGGAACCGGGTCTATGCCCAGGTCGGCATCGAGCGCGGCCGCTTCTCGATGACGGCGCGCGTGTGGAAGCGCCTGAACGAGCGGTTCGAGGACGATGACAACCCCGACATCATCGACTACATGGGCCGCGCCGAACTGTCCGGCACCTACCGGATGGACGGCCACGAGTTCAGCGCCATGCTGCGCCGTAACCTCTCGACCAGCAAGGGCGCGACCCAGCTCGGCTGGGCCTTCCCGCTGGCCGGCCCGCTCAAGGGCTATGTGCACTGGTTCTCGGGCTATGGCCAGAGCCTGATCGACTACAACTACTTCCAGCGCACCATCGGCGCCGGTGTCGTGGTGCGGTACTAGGCGGCCTTTGTAGGGTGGGCGGGTCTCCCGCCCACGCGGTGATCGCTATCGGCTCCGCTTTTGTGTCGGATGATCTTGGAGTTAACTATCACCGCGTGGGGTGTTCTGGTCCAGTGGACCAGAACACAAGCCGCCCACCCTACGAACCTCGTATAAAATTGCGGACTGCTAACAAGAGTCCGCTCACATGAAACTCGCCACGCTCAAGGACGGCACCCGCGACGGGATGCTGGTGGTCGTCTCGCGCGACCTGAAGACCGCCCATGTCGCCGACGGCATCGCGCCCACCCTGCAGGCCGCGCTCGACGACTGGGCTTTCATCGCGCCCCAGCTGGCCGAGCTGTCGCTGCTGCTCAATGAAGGCCGCGCCCGCCGTCCCTTCGACTTCGACCCAAGCGCCTGCATGTCGCCGCTGCCGCGCGCCTACCAGTGGGCCGACGGCTCGGCCTATGTCAACCACGTCGAACTGGTGCGCAAGGCGCGCAAGGCCGAGATGCCGGCCTCGTTCTGGGAGGACCCGCTCATGTACCAGGGCGGCAGCGATGACTTCATCGGTCCGATGGACGACATCGTGCTGTCGCACGAAGAGTGGGGCATCGACTTCGAGGCCGAGGTGGCGGTGGTCACCGGCGACGTGCCCATGGGATCGACGCCCGACGACGCGCACGGCCAGATCCGCCTGCTCATGCTGGCCAACGACGTCTCGCTGCGCAACCTGATTCCCGACGAACTGGCCAAGGGCTTCGGCTTCCTGCAGTCGAAGCCGGCAACCAGTTTCGCGCCGGTGGCGGTAACGCCGGACGAGCTGGGCGAGGCCTGGCGCGGCGGCAAGGTTCACCTGCCGCTGAGGTCGAGCTGGAACGGCAGGCTGGTCGGGCAGCCGGATGCCGGCACGGACATGGTCTTCAACTTCCCGCAGCTGATCGCGCACCTGGCCAAGAGCCGCAACGTGCGCGCCGGCAGCATCGTCGGCTCGGGCACGGTGTCGAACAAGGATGCGTCGAAGGGCTACTCCTGCATCGCCGAGCAGCGCTGCCTGGAGAGCATCGAGTTCGGCGAGCCGGTCACCCAGTTCATGCGCTTCGGCGACACCATCCGGATCGAGATGCTGGATGAGAAGGGGAAGTCGGTGTTCGGGGCGATCGAGCAGGCAGTCAAGCGGCTGGAACGCTGATGTGATGGGTTTTTCGTAGGGTGGGCGGGTCTGTATGGCACAGGGACATAGGTAACAGTCGTCTAGAGACATAGGTAACACCTTTTATGATCAGCGCACGACCAATAACTGGAGCGTGCGATGCCTTGGAAGGAGTGTTCCCGGATGGCCTCTCGTCTCGAATTTGTGGTGCTGGCAAGCGCACCAGAAGCCAACGTCAGCGCCCTGTGCCAGGCA